>NZ_RHFJ01000006.1:0-88157 GCF_003718675.1 Marichromatium sp. AB32 | reverse complement strand
CGCTGGCGGCTGGCGGCTTATTCCCTGCACGCGAAGTGCATGGTGTGTGATGTCGGCGTGAGGCCACAGGCGGCGCGGGTCCGCACCCACTGGCGGCTGATCGCTGGCGGCTGGCGGCTTATTCCCTTTCGTGCCTTCGCGGTTCAATCCCCTGGTCGCTGGCGCCGCTGCCTTGCCCATCCCTGATTGCATTGCTAGATTAGCCGTCCTGTTTTTCAAGGATTCCCTCAGCGGACATCGATACCGGACGCCTGCGGGACCCGGCGCTCCTCTCTTCCTCCAAGGTAAGTATCTGATGGTATTCAGACGCATTCGCGGGATATTCTCCAACGATCTGTCGATCGACCTGGGGACCGCCAACACCCTCATCTTTGCCCGCGGACAAGGCATCGTGCTCAACGAGCCCTCGGTGGTCGCGATCCGTCATGACCGCGCCACCGGCGGCAAGTCGGTCGCGGCAGTGGGCGAGGAGGCGAAGCTGATGCTCGGACGGACCCCACAGAGCATCACCGCGGTGCGGCCGATGAAAGACGGCGTGATCGCCGACTTCACCGTCACCGAGAAGATGCTGCAGTACTTCATCCACAAGGTGCACGAGTCGCGCCTGATCAGTCCCAGCCCGCGGGTGCTGATCTGCGTGCCCTGCGGCTCGACCCAGGTGGAGCGGCGCGCAATCCGCGAGTCGGCCGCCGGCGCCGGCGCGCGCGAGGTCTTCCTGATCGAGGAGCCGATGTCGGCGGCGATCGGCGCCGGGCTGCCGGTGCACGAGCCCCACGGCTGCATGGTCATCGACATCGGCGGCGGCACCTCGGAGGTGGCGGTGATCTCGCTCAACGGCATCGTCTACTCCGCCTCGGTGCGCATCGGCGGCGACACCTTCGACGACGCCATCGTCAACTATGTCCGGCGCAACTACGGCACCCTGATCGGCGAGACCACCGCCGAGCGCATCAAGCACAACATCGGCTCGGCCTACCCCGGCAACGAGATGCTGGAGCTGGAGGTCAAGGGCCGCAATCTCGCCGAGGGCGTGCCGCGCAGCTTCACCCTCAACAGCAACGAGATCCTCGAGGCGCTGCAGGAGCCGATCTCGGGCATCGTCGGTGCGGTCAAGATGGCCCTGGAGCAGACCCCGCCGGAACTCGGCGCCGATGTCGCCGAGCGCGGCATCGTGCTCACCGGCGGCGGCTCGATGCTGCGCGGCTTCGACCGGCTGATCGAGGAAGAGACCGGACTGCCGGTGGTGATGGCCGACGACCCGCTGACCTGCGTGGCGCGCGGCGGCGGCAAGGCACTGGAGCTGATCGACGAGCGCGCCACCGGACTGTTCTCGGTCGAGTGAGCCCCGCCGTTACGGGAACGCCCCGACACGAGCGGACTGGTCGCGCTCGGCACAATATCGGAAAATGACCCGCTCACGCCGCCCCTGATACAGCAGGGGCGGAGCCCTGTCCACGGGGTTTGAACCACCCCGCGCGACGCAGCAGACGCGCTCTCCCCCAATCCAGTCATTGCCGAGGAGCCGACCATCAAACCCCTGTTCGTCCGCGGCCCATCCCCACTGCTCAGGATGATCGTGGCGGTGATTCTGTCCCTCGGGCTGATCATCGCCGACCACCACTACGATCATCTCGGTACGGTACGCTCGGCGCTCTCGCTGGTCGCCTATCCGCTGCACTATGTCGTCGACCTTCCGGCGCACATGATGCGTGACACCCAGGGGCGCCTCACCAACGCCGCCGAGCTGCGCGCGCGCAACGCCGCGCTGCATCGCGAGAACCTGACCCTCAAGGCCAGGCTGCAGCAGTTCGAGGCGCTGGAGGCTGAGAACATGCGGTTGCGCGACCTGCTCGGCTCCTCGTTCAGCGTCGGCGAACGGGTGTTGATCGCCGAGATCATGTCGCTCGACATCGCGCCCTACCGGCAACAGGTGATGATCAACAAGGGCTCGCGCTCGGGGCTGTTCGTCGGCCAGCCGGTGCTCGACGCCAACGCGGTGATGGGCCAGGTCATCCAGACCAACCCCTTCACCTCCACCGTGTTGCTGATCACCGACGCCGAGCACGCACTGCCGGTGGAGATCAATCGCAACGGTCTGCGCTCGGTGGCCGCCGGCACCGGCCTGAGCCAGGAGCTGCAGTTGCTGCACATCCCCAAGAACGCCGACGTGCGCGTCGGCGACCTGCTGGTGACCTCGGGGATGGGCGAGCGCTTCCCGCCGGGCTACCCGGTCGCCCGTATCAAGACCGTACGCCACGACCCGGACAACCCCTTCATCACCGTGCTCGCCGAGCCCACCGCCGCACTCGACCGCAGCCGTGAGGTGTTGCTGGTCTGGACCATGGACCCGGTGTTGCAACAGCAGGCACTCTCCGACACCCAGGGCGCGGAGGCCCCGCCCCGACCATGAGCGAGACCAGGCCACGCGGCGGCTGGCTGATCGGCCTCAGCCTGTTCGTCGCCTTCTCTCTCAGCATCCTGCCGATGCCGCTGCCGGCCGAGGCGCTGCGTCCGCAGTGGGTGGCGATGGTGGTGGTGTTCTGGTGTCTGCACACCCCCGAGCGGATCGGCGTCTTCTCGGCCTTCGCCAGCGGGGTGGCGCTCGACGTGATCTCCGGCACCCTGCTCGGTCAGCACGCACTCACCCTGTCGCTGCTCGCCTATCTGGTCGTCGAGCTGCACCAGCGCATCCGCATCTTCCCGATGTGGCAGCAGACCCTGTTCGTCTGGGTCCTGCTGCTCGCCGAACGGCTGCTCACCCTGTGGGTGCTCGGCGCCACCGGACAACCGATGCCGGCGCTGAGCTACTGGGCCCCGACCTTCCTCGGACTGATCTTCTGGCCCTGGCTGAGCGCGCTGCTCGGCGACCTCGGGCGACGCGCCGGAACCCTCTGAGACGATGCTCGAGTCAGGCTTCCAGGATCGCAAGCGCGAACAGCGGATCATCGCCACCCGCTCGGCGATCGCCGCACTGCTGGTGATGCTGGCCCTGGCGCTGCTGGTGGTGCGGCTGCTGCACCTGCAGGTCGAACGCCACGATCATTTCTCGGTGCTGTCGCAGGACAACCGGGTCAAGATCCAGCCGATCCCGCCGACCCGCGGACTGATCTACGACGCCAACGGCGTGCTGCTGGCCGAGAACCACCCCTCGTTCTCGCTCGAGATCACCATCGAGAAGGTGACCGATCTCGACGCCACCATCGAGGCGCTCTCCCGCATCATCCCGATCGACGACAAGGATCGCGCCCGCTTCGCCCGACTCAAGCGCCAGCGGATGCGCTTCCAGGGGGTACCGATCCGGCTCAACCTGACCCCGGCGGAGGTCGCCCGCTTCTCGGTCAACGGCCATCGCTTCCCCGGCGTCGACGTACGTGCCGAGCTGGTGCGCGCCTACCCGCTCGGACCCTATACCGCGCACGTGCTCGGCTATGTCGGGCGCATCAACGAGCGCGAGCTCAAGCGCATCGACGCGCGCAACTATGCCGGCACCCACTTCATCGGCAAGGGCGGGATCGAGAAGGCCCACGAGGACCTGCTCCACGGCGAGGTCGGTCACCAGCAGGTCGAGGTCAACGCCCGCGGCCGGGTGCTGCGCACCCTCGAGAGCCAGCCGCCGCTCCCCGGACGCGATCTCAGCCTTTATCTCGACATCAACCTGCAGCGCGCCACCACCGACATCCTCGGCGATCGCCGCGGGGCCATCGTCGCCATCGACCCGCGCAACGGTGGCGTACTGGCGCTGGTCAGCCAGCCGAGCTTCGATCCCAACCTGTTCGTCGAGGGGATCAGCCAGAAGGACTATCACGCGCTGCTCTACTCGCCGGACAAGCCGCTGTTCAACCGCGCCATCCGCGGCCAGTACCCGCCGGGCTCGACGGTCAAGCCGTTCGTCGGGCTCGCCGGGCTGATCGAGGGCACGGTGACCGCGCAGAGCAAGGCCTATTGCCCCGGCTATTTCACCCTCCCCGGACACTCGCACCGCTTCCGTTGCTGGCGCCGCGGCGGTCACGGCCATGTCGATCTGCGTGCGGCGATGGCCGAGTCCTGCGACGTCTATTTCTACGATCTCGCCCACAAACTCGGTATCGACCGGCTGCATGCGCGCCTGGCCGAATTCGGCTTCGGCGCCGTCACCGGGATCGATCTCGCCGGCGAACTCGGCGGACTGCTGCCCTCGCGCGAATGGAAGCAGCGGGTCCGCAACCAGCCCTGGTTCCCCGGCGAGACGGTGATCATGGGCATCGGTCAGGGGGCCTATCTGGCCACCCCGCTACAGCTGGCCGCCGCCACCGCCACCCTCGCCAACCACGGTCATTTCATCGCCCCCCGGGTGGTGCGCGCCAGTCGCGCCTCGGAGCCCTCGCGATCGACCCCAGAGGAACCCCTGCCGATCGTCGAGCACCAGATCCAGGTCGAGAACCCGGCGCACTGGGACACCGTGATCGACTCCATGGTGGCGGTGATCGAGGACCGCCACGGCACCGCGCGCAAGATCCGCTCGCCCGATTACCACATCGCCGGCAAGACCGGCACCGCGCAGGTCTTCACCATCGGTCAGAGCGAACGCTACGACGCCGAGACCGTGCCCGAGCGGCTCAAGGACCACGCGCTGTTCGTCGCCTTCGCCCCGGTCGAGGACCCGCGCATCGCCGTCGCCGTGGTGGTCGAGAACGGCGGCAGCGGCAGCGCCACCGCCGCGCCCATCGCGCGGCGGGTGATCGACGCCTATCTCGGCGGCGAGCCGCTGCCGCCGGAGGAAGAGGAGAAGCGCGCCGATGGCGACTAACACCCGCGCCGCCCAGCTCGACCGTGGGGTCGACGAACCGCTGCCCGGTCCGCTGCGACGACTGCACATCGACGCGCCGCTGCTGGTGGCGCTGCTCGGACTGTGCGGCTTCGGGCTGATGGTGCTCTACAGCGCCAGCGACCAGAGCCCGCTGGCGGTGGAGCGCCAGCTGATCCGACTCGGCATCGCCTTCGCGCTGATGCTGGCGGTGGCGCAGATCCCGCCGAACCGACTGCGCAACTGGTCGCCCTCGCTATTCGTCGCCGGCTGCATCATGCTGGTGGCGGTGCTGGTGGCCGGCGAGATCGGCAAGGGCGCGCAACGCTGGCTCGACCTCGGCTTCGTGCGCTTCCAGCCCTCGGAGCTGCTCAAGCTCGCGGTGCCCATGGCGGTCGCCTGGATCCTCGCCGCCCGGCCGCTGCCGCCCTCGCGCACCCGCATCCTGCTGGCGGCGTTCATCACCATGATCCCGGTGGTGCTGATCGCCAAACAGCCCGATCTCGGCACCTCGCTGCTGGTGGCCAGCGCCGGGGTGATGGTGCTGTTCATCGCCGGGCTGAGCTGGCGGATGATCGGCGCGCTCGCGCTCATCGCCGCCGCCGCCGCGCCACTGCTGTGGTTCGGCATGCACGACTACCAGCGCGAGCGCGTGCTCACCTTCCTCAACCCGCAGTCCGACCCGCTCGGTTCGGGCTATCACATCATCCAGTCGCAGATCGCCATCGGCTCCGGCGGGGTCTCGGGCAAGGGCTGGCTCAACGGCACCCAGTCGCACCTGGAGTTCCTGCCCGAGCGCAACACCGACTTCATCTTCGCGGTGATCGGCGAGGAGTTCGGCTTCGCCGGCATCCTCGCGCTGCTCGCGCTCTATCTGTTCATCATCCTGCGCGGGCTGGTGATCGCCAGCCGCGCCCAGGACAACTACGGTCGGCTGCTCGCCGGCGGCCTGATCATGGTGTTCTTCGTCTATGTCTTCGTGAACACCGGGATGGTCACCGGACTGCTGCCGGTGGTCGGCGTGCCGCTGCCGCTGATCAGCTACGGCGGCACCTCGATGGTCACCCTGATGATCGGCTTCGGGATGATCATGAGTATCGAGACACATCGAAAAAGGGTTCGGATTTAAGCGCTTTGCGCATATACTGGAGGTCGAGTGTCAAGGAAAGCGTGCAGCGCGACGGGCGTTTGTGCACGACACCATCACCTTCAGGATCGAGCTGCTGTCGATCCGCACCGAGACTCAGGACCGATCGAGCACCGATGCGAACCCTGATCACCCTGTTGAGCGCCCTGCTGCTGCTCGCCACCGCCGAGGCCGCGCCCGACAGTTATTGGGATGCCGCAGCCACCTTCGTCACCGAGATGGCCGCGCGCCATGACCTCGATGCCGAGCGGCTCGCCGCCCTGATCGCCGGGGCCGAGTATCGCCAGGAGATCATCGATGCCATGGAGCAGCCCTACGAGGGCAAGCCCTGGCACCGCTATCGCGCACTCTTTCTCACCCCCGAGCGCATCGCCGGCGGACGCGCCTTCCACGCCGCCCATGCCGAGCAGCTCGCGCGGGCCGAGGCGCGTTACGGCATCCCTGCACCGGTGATCGTCGCCATCATCGGCATCGAGACCCGCTACGGCGAGGTGCTCGGTCGTCATCGCGCGCTCGACGCGCTGACCACGCTCGGCTTCTCCTACCCCAGACGCGCCGCCTTCTTCCGTCGCGAGCTCGAGCAACTGATCCTGCTCGGCGCCGAGGAGGGGATCGATCTGAGCGTCGTACGCGGCTCCTACGCCGGCGCGCTCGGCATGCCCCAGTTCATCCCCTCGAGCTATCGCGCCTATGCCGTCGACTTCGACGGCGACGCGCGGCGCGACCTGTGGCGCAGCAGCGCCGATGTCATCGGTAGCGTCGCCAACTATCTCGCGCGTCACGGCTGGCGCGCAGGCGGCCCGGTGGCGATCCCCCTGGTGCAGCCGCCAGCGACCATGCCGGCAGTGGTGCGCAAGGCGCCGCGCGCACCCGCGACCACCCTCGGCGCGCTGCGCGCCGCCGGCATCGACCCGATGGCCGCAAACGGGCTCGCGCCGGAGACGCCGGCCAACCTGATGTGTCTGGATGGCGGCGCGGCAGGCGAGCGCTGCTGGATCAGCTTCGCCAACTTCTACGCCATCACCCGCTACAACCACAGCAACCTCTACGCCATGGCCGTGCACCAGTTGAGCGAGGCGATCGGGGAGACGCCGCCATGAGCGCGTCCCGCATCGCGGTCGATCAACAGGCGCTGTCGCAGGGGAGGATCCGCATGTCCATACCGTCCGCTCGTCCATCGCACCGTCGGCTGCTGATCGCACTGGCGATCGGTGCAGCCGCGCTCGGCGGCTGTGCCAGCCAGCCGGGTCAACACCAGCTCGACGCCTTCGACGACGTCCCGCCGGAGATCGCCGACATCCCCGACGCCGTCCCCAAGGTCGAACCCAGATCCAGATACGGCAACCCCAAGTCCTACGAGGTCTTCGGCAAGCGCTACTACACCAAGGCAAGCAGCCGCGGACACGTCGAGCGGGGCCTGGCCTCCTGGTACGGCAAGGACTTCCACGGTCGCCGCACCAGCTCGGGCGAGCCTTATGACATGCACGCCATGACCGCAGCCCATAAGACCCTGCCGCTGCCGACCTATGCCCGGGTGACCAATCTCGAGAACGGCCGCAGCGTGGTGGTGCGGATCAACGATCGCGGTCCCTTCCACGGCTCGCGCGTCATCGACCTGTCCTATACCGCCGCAACCAAGCTCGGCATGGCGCGCAAGGGCACCGCCATGGTCGAGGTCCGCGCCATCGACCCACGACGACCGGATGCCGATCCCGGCCCGCTGGTGGCGGGCGGCGAGCACGCACCGCAGCGTGCTCGCGACACCACTCCCCCGGCGTCCGAGCCCGCCAGGGCGACGACCAAGCCGGTCACGACCGCCGCGCGTACCACGGATGGCGGCAGCGGTGGCCTCTATGTCCAGGTCGGCGCCTTCGGCGATCCGCGCAACGCCGAGCGGCTGCGCTCCCGGCTGCGTCCGGAACTCGGCGACCCGATCCTGGTCGAGAACACCCGTAGCGCCGACAATGCGCTCTATCGGGTCCGCATCGGCCCGCTGGCCTCGCGCACCGAAGCCAGCGCCCTCACCGAACGCCTGGCAGGGCTCGGCATCGCCGAGACCCGCCTGGTGCAGAACTGACCCTCGGGTCCGCCCAACCGGCGGCGGCGTCACGCCGCCGGTGCCCGACCACCCCATCCTCATCGATCCCAGCAACCGGGGTCACGGTCGGGCGATCCCCAAGACAGCGACAGCAAGGTTAGAATACCCCGTGATGACACGCCCCCACGCCGAACCCGGACACCCCATGAAGTCACGTATCCAGCCCCTCGTCCTGATCGTCCTGCTGTGCCTGTACCCCGTGCTGGCGAGCGCCGCACCGCAGATCCCGGCACCGCCGCAGCTCGACGCCAAGGGCTATCTGTTGATCGACTTCAACACCGGCCAGGTGCTCGCCGACATCAATGCCGACGAGCGTCTGGAACCGGCCAGCCTGACCAAGATCATGACCGGCTACGTGGTCTTTCGCGAACTCGCCGAGGGCAACATCCGTCTCGACGATCAGGTGCTGGTCAGCGAGAAGGCGTGGCGCACCGGCGGCTCGCGGATGTTCATCGAGGTCGGCACCCAGGTCAGCGTCGAGGACCTGCTCAAGGGCATGATCATCCAGTCGGGCAACGATGCCAGCGTCGCCCTCGCCGAGCACGTCGCCGGCAGCGTCGAGGCCTTCGCCAACCTGATGAACGCCCATGCCCGTCGGCTGGGGATGACCAACAGTCACTTCACCAACCCCAACGGCCTGCCCGATCCCGATCTCTACACCACCGCGCGCGACATCGCCCGCGTCACCATGGCGATCATCCGCGAGTTCCCGCAGTACTACGCCTGGTACAGCAGCCGCGACTTCACCTACAACGACATCACCCAGCCCAACCGCAACCCGTTGCTGCGTCGCGACCCCTCGGCCGATGGCGTCAAGACCGGTTACACCCGCGCCGCCGGTTACTGTCTGGTCGGTTCGGCCAAGCGTGACGACCAGCGACTGGTCTCGGTGCTGATGGGCGCGCCCAGCCCCAATGCCCGCGCCACCTCCAGCCTGGCGCTGCTCAACTACGGCTTCCGCTTCTACGAGAGCCACCGTCTCTATCCGGCCGGTCAGCCGGTCGAGCACCTGCGGGTGTGGTACGGGGAGCAGGAGGTGCTGTCGGTGGGCCCGGCGACGGATGTGTTTGCGACCATCCCGCGCGGCGACTATGGTCAACTCAGTGCCCGTATCGAGCGCACCGCCGAGCTCACCGCCCCGATCGCCGTCGGCGCCCGGATCGGCGATCTGGTGGTCGACAACGCCGGGCGCGAACTGACGCGGGTCCCCCTGGTCGCGCTCGAGGCGGTGCCCGAGGGGGGCTTGGTGCGCAAGGCGAAGGACCATCTGCTGCGCATGTTCTGATGCCGGTCCGAGCCGGCGGAGCGAGCGCATGAACGAGCTCTATCTCAACGGTCGTTTCCTGCCGCCCGAGGCGGCGCAGGTCTCCGTGCTCGATCGCGGCTTCCTGTTCGGCGACGGCGTCTACGAGGTCGTGCCCAGCTACGGCGGTCACTTCCTCCGTCTCGACCAGCACCTGGCGCGGCTCGGGCGCAGTCTCGCGGCGATCGGGCTCGATGACCCGCTCGGACCCGAGGGTTGGCAACGGGTGGCGCGCCGACTGGTCGGCGAGCCACCGGCCCCGGATCAGAGCCTTTATCTGCAGATCACCCGCGGGGCGGCGCCGACCCGCGATCACCGCTTCCCGACGGGGGTCAGGCCGACGGTCTTGGCGATGAGCACGCCGCTCGCCCCACGCGACCCGGCGATCGCCCGCGACGGCATCCGCTGCATCACCCGGCCCGACATCCGCTGGCAGCGCTGCGACATCAAGTCGACCTCGCTGCTCGGGGCGGTGCTGATGCGCCAGGAGGCGAGCGCGGCCGGTGCCGACGAGACCATCATGCTGCGCGACGGACGGGTCACCGAGGCCGCCGCGGCCAACGTCTTCGTGGTCCAGGGTCAGCGGCTGCTGACCCCGCCCTGCGATCACCGTCTGCTCGCCGGGATCACCCGCGAGCTGGCGCTGCGACTCGCCGAGAGCGGTGAGATCGCCTTCTCCGAACAACCGATCGAGGACGCCCGGCTGCGCACCGCCGACGAGATCTGGCTCGGCAGCTCGACGCGCGAGCTGGTGCCGGTCACCCGGCTCGACGACCAGCCGGTCGGCGACGGCCGACCGGGACCACTCTGGCGACGCATGGACGCCCTCTATCAGGACTACAAGTCACAGGTACGCAACGGTCATGTCCGATTCTGAAGAAACCCTGCTCGAATTCCCCTGCCGTTTCCCGATCAAGGCGATGGGCCGCGCCAGCGACGACTTCCAGACGCTGGTCGTCGACATCGTCGAGCGTCATGCCCCCGGCGTCGAGGCCACGGCGATCAGCGCCCGCCCCAGCAACGGCGGCAAGTGGCTGGCGGTGACGGTCACCATCGAGGCGCACAGCAAGGCGCAGCTCGACGCCATCTATGCCGAGCTGACCGCGCACGAGCGCGTGGTCTGGGCACTGTGAGCGAGGCGGGGGAGGGAGCGCGACAGCAGACGCTGCTGATCCGCCGTCTGCCGGGGCTGCAGGACTATGCCGCGACCCTGGAGGCGATGCGTCGCTTCACCGACGCCCGCGACGAGGACTCGCTCGACGAGCTGTGGCTGCTCGAGCACCCGCCGGTGTTCACCCTCGGTCAGGCCGGACGCCGCGAGCACCTGCTCGCCACCGGCGACATTCCGGTGCTACAGGTCGATCGCGGCGGTCAGGTCACCTATCACGGCCCCGGCCAGCTGGTCGCCTATCTGCTGTTCGATCTGAGACGCGCCGGGATCGGCGTCAAGCGGCTGGTCAACATGCTCGAGCAGACGGTGATCGAGCTGTTGCGCGACTACGGCGTGGATGCCGAACGCCGCGACAACGCCCCCGGGGTCTATGTCGCGGGCGCCAAGATCGCCTCGCTCGGGCTGAGGGTGCGCAATGCACGTAGCTACCACGGGCTGGCGCTCAACGTCGCCATGGAGCTCGAACCCTTCGACCGGATCAATCCCTGCGGCTACACCGGGCTGGCGATGACCCAGCTCTCGGAGTTCGTCGCCGGGATCGGGGTGACCGATGTCGCCGGCCGGCTGGTCGACACCCTCGCCCGGGTGTTCGACCTGGAGCCGCGCTGGGCGCGCTGAACCGCCTCAGCAGCACTCGAGCTCGATACACTCGAGCAGGTGCAACCCGGCATCGTCGTGATGATGCTCGAACAGTTCGCGCAACACGTTGACCTGACTGCCGATCAGATACAACCCATCCTGACCGCGCGCCTCGGTCTCGGCGAGCTTGGTCGCGACATAGTCGTGCAGCGGTGATGGGTTGGTGTTGTGCTCGATACAGGCGCGGATGCGCTCGATGCAGCCGTCGACCCGCGACTCACAGTCGATATCGACGAAACTCACATATCTGTCGTTGGTGTGCGTCGTCTCGCTCAAGGCCCTCTACCTCTGGTGATCGTTCAACCCGGGCCACGACCGCTCCCGCCGCCATGATCGCACCGCAATCATGGACAGTGGCCCGCCGCGACGCAGGCGGACGGGAGCGGCCAGCCGCCTGATCACTCATAAGGCAAAAATCGCGCCTTAACCCTCAACGCACCCCGCTCACCGGTCGCATCTCGCGATCGCAGGCCCCGCCGACCCGAGCGATGACGCCGTCTCCGTCGCGATCACAGTCACTCCCACGATCGATCACCCGACAGCGGATCTCGAGCGGCTCGCCGGCATCGGCCCAGTGCGGAATCTTGCGATAGCGCCCGATGCTGTCGTCAAGCCGACAACCGGCGGGGATGCCATAGGGGCGACAGTCGCTCGGGGCACGCAGGCTGACCTTGCGCCCGTCGACGACGAAGCCGGGATAGCGGTCCTCGACCCAGGTGCGATCGCGCGTCTCCAACTCGTCGAAACGAAACTGCTTGAAGCGATAACCGGTGCCGACCGTCTCGCCGACCTCGATGCGGGTGTTGGCGATCAGCGCGAAATCCTCTCCGCTGCGGGCGATCGCGCCGGACATGTACTCGACACGTGGGTGCTCGGGAAAGCACTTGCCCATCGCCGGGGCGTGATAGTAGTGACGCACCCGCTTGAGCTTGGCCAGATCGGTGCCGGGGAAGACCGCGCGCAGGTCGTCGTCGT
Organism: Marichromatium sp. AB32; assembly: GCF_003718675.1. Classification (NCBI taxonomy): domain Bacteria; kingdom Pseudomonadati; phylum Pseudomonadota; class Gammaproteobacteria; order Chromatiales; family Chromatiaceae; genus Marichromatium; species Marichromatium sp. AB32. The sequence goes on along the minus strand of NZ_RHFJ01000006.1, from coordinate 76,041 downwards.
CACCATAGAGGATGCGTTCGACGTCGCCGACGCTCTGCGCGTACATCGCCTGCAGCTTGGCGAAGCGCGGCTCGTCGGCCAGGTCCGGGCGCAGATAGCAGGCGGTCAGGCCGGAGATCTGGGTGAGGAACTCGTCCCAGATGTTGTACTGCGAGACCTTGGAGGCGACCCCCTGGAAATCGCCGGGGAAGGTACAACCGATGTGTCGCGGGCACTGGCCGACGGCGCGATTACGGATGGTCAGCGCGACGATGTTGCGCTCACAGGCGCCATAGGCGTTGCAGCCGCGCGCATGATGGCCCTCGAACAGCGCGGTGCGCAGGGTGTAGTCGAGGTGCTTGGCGCGCGCCAGGGTGGTCAGCGGCAGCTCGCCGCGACGCCTGGCCAGATAATCCTCCCAGGCCCGCTCCAGGGCGCCGCGCCGTCCGCTCAGCCGGGCATTGGCGCGGGCGCACTCGGACGAGGCATGGAAGTCGCGGACGATGCGATCGAGCTGACTCGACGCGGCCGGGGACACCGCACCCGGTCGACCATCGGGCGGCGGGGTGAAGAAGGGCGCCTTCTCCATGGCATAGAGCTGACGGACATCGATCACCCCGCGCACCCCGGCCTCACAGTGGTGGTTCTCCACCTCCAGCCCCTTGCGTCGCTCGATCGCCGCGAGGAAGCGCGCGCGCGCCTCGGGACCGGCACGACGGGGATCGACCACCACCTCGAACCCGACATAGGGCGTGCCCGAGGCATCGGTGAGCGGTGCCCCGTCGCGGATCACCAGACAGGGGATCAGCGAGGTGCCCTGGGCGAGGGTGCCGATCGGCGCCCCGGGGTCGCCCGGGCGAAAGCGCTCGGCGCTGTAATAGGGCACCTCGACAGGGCCATTGAAGGCATAGAGGGTCATCACCGGGGTGGCGGGGATCCCGGCCCGCACCTGGACCGAGACGACGAGCAACGCGAGCGCGCCGAGCAGTTTACGCATGGGGTCGATTCCTGACAGAGGGTTCACCGGCCAAGCCTCACGGCCGATCCGGAATTACAGCATACCGGCCCGCTTGATGGCCAAATAGCGGTCGGCGAGCGCCGCCGGCAGCTGCCCCGGGAGCAGGTCGAGCACCAGGACCCCGCGCCGACGCAGCCGCGCGCAGCGCACCCGGCGCCGCTCGCGCCAGTCGCGCAGGGCATGGAAGCGCAGTGCATCCGACAGGTCGCGCAACGGCTGGTTCAACGCCCCGTCCAGCGAGCGCTCGCGCAGATCGGCGAGCAGCAACAGATGGTCGCGACCGAGCAGTCGTGCCGCCTGCTCCAGTCCTTCTTGATCCTCGTCGCGCCCGCAGGTGATCAACACCACCAGGGCACGGCGACGCAGCCGTTGTTGCAGCGTGGCGGCGGCGAGCAGTGGGTCGGCGGCCTCCAGCGTCGGCTGCAGGTCGTAGCAGTCATCGAGCAAGCGGCGCAGCGCCGGCTGCCCCTGGCGCGGGGGACACCAGCGACTCGTCCCGCCATAGCTCATCAGCCCCACCGCATCGCCCTGGCGCACCGCCAGCCCCGACACCAGCAACAGCGCGGCGAGCGCCGCATCGAGATGACCGAGCCCGTCCCCGAGATGGCGCATGTGCCGACCGCAATCGAGCAGGAACACCAGTTGCTGATCGCGCGACTCACGGTACTCGCGCGAGATCGGGCGCTGCGCGCGAGCGCTCGCCTTCCAGTCGATCTGGCGCAGCAGATCGCCGGCACGATAGTCGCGCAGCTGATGGAAGTCGCCGTCGCTGCCGCGTCGCTGGTGCGGGTGCACCCCGGCGCCGAGTCGCGCGTCCTGCGCCGCCAAGGCGATCCCGCGACGCAGCGCGGCGAGTGCCGGCACCACCCGCACCCGCTCCGACAAGACGAGCCGGCGACGACGGCGCCACAGCGCGAGCGACGAGTAGAGCGCCAGATCGACCCCGGTGAAGACGAAATCGCCCCGCCTCCCGGGTCGCAGCCGATAGTCCAGACGCGCCTCACCCAACGGCGACAGCAGCAGACTGGCGGGCAGCCCGGCGACCTCGAAGGCGGCCGGGTGCTGGTCATGCACCAGCAGCCGTAACCGCCGCCGCGCCGGCGAGCGCACCAGCAGCGCCACCGTGCACCACTCGCCCTGCGACAGGGTCCCCGGCAGCGTCCGCTCGACCTGCGGCACCGGCGTCCGCCACAGCGCCAGCACATCGCCCAGCACGATCACCGCGAGCAGCCCGCCATACCCCCACCACAGGGGGCCGGCACCCGGCCACCAGAGCGCCACCAGAGCGATCAGCGTCCAGCCGACGAACAACCAGGACAGGACAGGGGTCGGACGCATCCGTGACTCCGCAGGAAAACCATGGGCGACACGATAACCCAGAGTCGCGCGATTGAAACTCGGCCGCTTCGAGGTTCAGGCGGCCAGGCACCAGCTATCAGCCATCAGCGGCCAGTGGGTGTGCGTCCTCGACGACGGCGGCGCCTTCCGCCTTCCGCCTGCTGGCGACTGGCGGCTGGCGGCTGGCGACTGAACCCTACTTGCCGATACAGAAGCTGGAGAAGATGCGCCCGAGCAGGTCTTCAGAGGTGAAGCGGCCGGTGATCTCGCCGAGCGCGCGCTGGGCGAGGTGGAGTTCCTCGGCGACCAGCTCGGCGCCGACGCCCGCGGCCTGGGCGCGGGCCGCCGACTCCAGTGCGGCAAGGCCCTGGCGCAAGGCGTCGAGATGGCGACGACGGGCGGTGAAGGCCCCCTCGGGACGGGCACCGACCCCGGCGACCGCCTTGAGATGTTCGCGCAGCAACTCGAGCCCGCGCCCCTCGCGCAGCGACAGCGCGATCTCGGTGGCGTCCTCAGCCTCGTCGATGCCCGGCTCGGCGCCGGTCAGGTCGATCTTGTTGCGCAACCGGGTGACGCGCACCCCCTCGGGAAGGCTTGCGGCGGTCTCGGTGTCGGGTCCCTGGGTGGCGTCGTAGACCCACAGCACCAAATCGGCGCGCCCGAGCTGCTCGCGGGCACGGCGCACCCCCTCGCGCTCGACCGGGTCGTCGCTGTTGCGGATGCCGGCGGTGTCGATGATGCGCAGCGGCAGACCGTCGATCTGGATGTCGCTGTGCAACAGGTCGCGGGTGGTGCCGGGGATGTCGGTGACGATCGCGGTATCGGCCCCGGAGAGGGCGTTGAGCAGGCTCGACTTGCCGGCGTTGGGGGCGCCGGCGATGACCACCGAGAGCCCCTCGCGGATACGGCAGCCCTGGTGCGCCTCGCCGAGCACCGTGCGGGTCATGGCGATCAGCTCGGCGAGATCGGCGGCGATCCGCGACGCGTCGCCGGGATCGATCTCCTCCTCGCTGAAGTCGAGCGTGGCCTCGAGATAGGTACGCAGCCGCACCAGCCGCTCGACTAGTGCCTCGATCCGCCGCGAGAAGGCGCCCTGCAGGCTGTTGCCGGCAAGCCGGGCGGCGAGCGCGGAGGCGCTCTCGATGAGATCGGCGACGGCCTCGGCTTGGGCGAGATCGAGCTTGCCGTTGAGGAAGGCGCGTTCGGTGAACTCGCCGGGACGCGCGGGGCGGGCGCCGAGTTCGAGACAGCGCTGCAGCAGCAGATCCATCACCACCGGACCGCCGTGCCCCTGGAGTTCGAGCACGTCCTCGCCGGTGAAGGAGGCCGGGGCGACGAAGCGCAGCGCGATGCCGGCGTCGATGAAGCCGCCCGCGGCGTCGCGGAAGACGCCGAAATGGGCCTGACGGGGGGCGGGCAGGGCGCCGAGCAGGGCGCGGGCGATCGCGGCGACGCCCGCGCCGCTGACCCGGACGATGCCGACACCCCCGACGCCGGGCGGGGTGGCGACGGCGGCGATGGTGTCGGCACTCATCGGGCTAGCGCTTCTGCTTGGCCGTGCCAGCACCCTGCTCGATCTGACGGGTGATGTGCCACTGCTGGGCGATCGAGATGATGTTGTTGACCGTCCAGTAGAGCACCAGACCCGCCGGGAAGAAGGCGAAGAACACGGTGAAGACGAACGGCAGCGCCATCATGATCTTGGCCTGCATCGGGTCCGGCGGCGGCGGGTTGAGCTTCTGCTGCACGAACATCGACACGCCCATGATCAACGGCAGGACGTAGTAGGGATCGGGCGCCGAGAGGTTGTCGAGCCAGAGGATGAAGGGTGCGTGACGCATCTCGACGCTCTCGAGCAGCACCCAGTAGAGCGAGATGAACACCGGGATCTGCACCAGGATCGGCAGACAGCCGCCGAGCGGGTTGATCTTCTCGGTCTTGTAGAGCTCCATCATCGCCTGGTTGAGGCGCTGCTTGTCGTCGCCGTAGCGATCCTTGATGGCCTGCAGGCGCGGGGTGAGCTTGCGCATGTTGGCCATCGAGCGATAGCTGGTCTCGGAGAGCTTGAAGAAGGCCAGCTTGATCAGGATGGTGAGCACGATGATCGCCCAGCCCCAGTTGCCGACCAGCGCGTGGATCTTCTCCAGCACCCAGAAGATCGGCTGCGCGATCACCGTCAGCCAGCCGTAGTCGACTGCCAGCTCGAGCCCGGGGGCGATGGCGGCGAGGTCGTCCTGCAGCTTGGGACCGACGAACAGCCGATTGTCGAAGCTGTGGGTGGCGCCGGCGGGGATGGTCACCGCCGGCGAGTACTTGCCGATGATGTAGCGCGAGTCACCGACGACCTTGGTATAGAAGGTCTCCTGGACCTGACGCGGCGGGATCCACGCGGCCATGAAGTAGTGCTGGATCATCGCGATCCAGCCATCGGTCACGCTGCGATCGAGCTTGTCGTCGCGCATGTCGTCGAAGGACACCTTCTTGTACTTCTCTTCGGGGCTGTAATAGACGCCGCCGGTGAAGGTGTGGACGAAGCTCGGCTCGTTGGGATCGTAGAAGTCGGTACGCTGGAGCTGGTTGTACTCACGCGCCACCAGCGCCGCATCGGTGGTGTTGGTCACCCGCTGCGCGGTGTCGATGACATAGCTGCCACGCTCGAAGGTGTAGACACGCTCGACGGCGACGCCGTTCTCGCCCTGCCAGCGCAGCACCACCTGGAGCTGGTCCTGGCCGTCCTCGAGACGGTACTCGGACTGCTCGGCGGTGAATTGCGCCTCGTGGGTCGGCAGCGTGCCGGCCTGCTGGCCGAGCAGCCCCGACTGGGCGATGAACATGTTCGGCGGCACCGGCTTCATCAGCCGGAACTTGTCCTCGGGGCGCTCGGGCACCACCGCATAGTCAAGCAACCAGGCGCTGGAGATGGATCCGCCCTGGGGCGAGATCTCGAGACGCAGCACGTCGGTCTCGACGACCACGGGCGCGGCGCCGGCGGCGCGCATCTCGGCGCCCATGACTCCGGGGGTGGCGGCATCCGGGGTGACGGCGACACTGGGCACGTCCGCCGGCGCCGAACCGGCCTCTCCGGGGAGCGCGCCTGCCGACTCGGTCATTGCGACCTGCGGCGACTGTGGCCGCCCGTAGTCTTGCATCCAGGCCTCGTAGATCAGGAACGAGACCGCGGCGAGGGCGAGAAACAGGATCAGGCGCACATTATCCATGAGTCGATGTCTGCCTTGCTGGGGGAACGGGATCGACGCCGCCGGGGTGCCAGGGGTGACAACGCAGCACACGGCGTACGGCGAGATAGCTGCCGTAGACCGGGCCGTGGCACTCGATGGCCTCGATGGCGTAATGGGAACAGGTCGGATAGAAGCGACAACGCGGTCCGAGAAGGGGACTCAGGACGTACTGGTACACGCGAATCAGACCGGTCAGGATTCGGCGCATGGTTGTTTCTTCCTGATGGTTGCCCAGGCACGCTCGAGATGGTCGAACAGTCGCCGATTGGGCAGCGTCGGTGCACCACGCGCGCACATGACCACGACATCCACCCCGGGGAGGGTGCGATGGTGGTTCCGGAAGCTTTCGCGGACGAGACGCTTGAGCCGGTTGCGGTCAACCGCGCGTCGCGCGCACTTCTTAGAGATTGCCAGCCCGAGTCGCGCACGCCCGCTCCCGTTGGGACGGAACAGGACGACGAAGCCCTGCTGTCCAGCGCGGACGGGATCGCTGAAGACGTGTCGATACTGCGTGGCGCACGTCAGCCTTCGCTCGCGCGGAAAGGCTTGCTCGGCGCGACCGGCGGAGCGCTCGGGGTTCAGAGCGCGAGACGCGCGCGGCCCTTGGCGCGACGGGCAGCAAGGACCTTGCGGCCGTTACGGGTGGCGCTACGCGCACGAAAGCCGTGGGTACGAGCGCGCTTCAGGCGGCTCGGTTGAAAAGTGCGCTTCATGGTCGGTACTCCAGGGAGTTTGGAATTGGCAGCACGGGGCGCATGGCACCCCTTTATAAAAGGCGCGAAAATTTAATCAATCTAGCGTGAAAAGTCAATCCCGTTTTCGTCTTAACCTGTGGATAAGTCGCGCCGAGAGCGCTAGACTCCGAGCGCACCGGAGTGGTTCGAGGTGCGCCTCGTCAACCAACTCCGCGACGAGGGTACCGCCTGAGAGCGGTACGGGTGCGGGCAACGAGACGAGGATCGGGATCAACTGTGGGTGTGTGGGAAAAATGCGTCAAGCAGCTGAAGGGAGAATTGACCTCGGCCGAGTACAACACCTGGATACTGCCGCTCCAGGCGCGCATCGACGCCGATGTGCTGCGTTTATTCGCGCCCAACCGTTTCGTGCTCGACTGGACCCGTCAGCACTATGAGCCGCGACTGCTCGAACTGTGTGCGCTGCACAGCGAGGGGCAGGTCTCGCGGATCACCTTCAGCGTCGGCGGCATCGACCAGAGCGTCGCCACGCCCGACCCCACGCCGGCACCGAACCGCCCCCGCGCCAGCGCCCCGGCGGTAGCGACGGCGAGCGGTGACGACCGTGACCGCCAGCTCAGCGCCAACCTCAACCCCGACTTCACCTTCGACAGCTTCGTCGAGGGCAAGTCCAACCAGCTCGCCCGCGCCGCCTCCTTCCAGGTCGGCCAGAATCCGGGGGCAGCCTACAATCCGCTGTTCATCTATGGAGGAGTAGGGCTGGGCAAGACCCACCTGATGCACGCGGTGGGCAACATGGTGCTCGCCTCCAACCCCAGTGCCCGGGTCGCCTATCTGCACTCGGAGCGCTTCGTCGCCGAGATGATCAAGGCGCTACAACACAACCGCATCGACGAGTTCAAGCGCACCTATCGCTCGGTCAACGCGCTGCTGATCGACGACGTCCAGTTCTTCGCCGGCAAGGAACGCTCGCAGGAGGAGTTCTTCCACACCTTCAACGCGCTGTTCGAATCTCGTCAACAGATCGTGTTATCTAGCGATCGTTTCCCCAAGGAGGTGGTCGGACTCGAGGAGCGGCTGCGTTCACGTTTCGGTTGGGGGCTGACGGTTTCGATCGAGCCACCGGACCTCGAGACCAGCGTCGCCATCCTCCACAGCAAGGCCAGTCTGCTCGGCATCGACCTGCCCGAGGACGTCGCCTTCTTCGTCGGCCGCCGGATCCGCTCGAACATCCGCGAGCTCGAGGGCGCGCTGCGCCGGCTGGTGGCCAACGCCCAGTTCACCGGCAAGCCGATCACCCTCGACTTCGCCAAGCACGCGCTGCGCGACATGCTCGCGGCGCAGGACAAGCAGGTCAGCATCGAGAACATCCAGAAGACCGTGGCCGAGTACTTCAAGCTACGGGCCTCGGACATGCTCTCGGCCAAGCGCAGTCGCTCGATCGCCCGACCGCGCCAGATCGCCATGGCCCTGGCCAAGGACCTGACCAAGCATAGCCTCCCCGAGATCGGCAACGCCTTCGGCGGGCGCGATCACACCACCGTGCTGCACGCCACGCGCAAGATCAAGAGCCTGCGCGAGAGCGACGCCGGGGTCGAGGAGGACTACAGGAATCTGCTGCGAATCCTGACCTCCTGAGTCGCGCACAGGTCCAGGGTCGCGCCGTTCGGTGGTCGTATCCATCACATACGACACCGCAACCGCCCATTCACGATTTTTAGGAGACATTCATGGAATTCGTCGTTAACCGCGAGATCTTGTTGCCGGCGCTGGGGAAGGTGATCGGTGTCGTCGAACGCCGTCAGACGCTGCCGATCCTCGGCAACTTCCGCCTGGCGGCGCGCGAGGGCGAGCTCACCATCCTCGGCACCGACCTCGAGGTCGAGGTCCAGACCCGCTGCGAGGCGGCGGTCCAGGAGGTCGGCGAGACCACGGTCCCGGCACGCAAGCTGGTCGACATCTGTCGCAACCTCGGCGAGGGCACCGACATCCGCTTCCGTATCAGCGACGAGCGCTGCGTGGTCACCGCCGGGCGCGGACGCTTCTCGCTCGGCGTGCTGCCGGCGGTCGACTTCCCGGTGATGGAACAGGAACAGGGCGGGGTCGAGTTCGGACTCGACGAGGCCGGTTTCAAGCGGGTGCTGGAGAAGACCGCCTTCGCCATGGCCCAGCAGGACGTGCGCTATTATCTCAACGGTCTGTTGATCGAGTTCGACGCCAATGGGCTGACCGCGGTGGCCACCGACGGTCATCGACTGGCCAAGTTCAACACCGATCTCGGGGTCGCGGCGGTCGATGGTCGCCAGGTCATCCTGCCGAGCAAGACGGTGCTCGAACTGCGCCGCCAGCTCGGCAACTCCAACGACCCGGTCTCGGTGAGCCTGGGCGAGAAGAGCATCCGTCTGGTGATCGGCGACATGATGATGACCTCGAAGCTCGTCGACGGTCGCTACCCCGACTACGAGCGGGTCATCCCCCAGCAGCTCGCCAAGTCGGCGGTGATCGACAAGGAGCCGCTCAAGCGCGCGCTCTCGCGCACCGCCATCCTCTCCAACGAGAAGTATCGCGGCGTGCGTCTGGGCTTCGACAACGGGCTGCTCAAGCTCCAGGCCCACAACCCGGAGCAGGAGGAGGCCGAGGAGGAGGTCGAGATCGAGTACCAGGGCGAGTTCACCGCGATCGGCTTCAACGTCTCCTATCTCACCGACCTGCTCGGCGTGCTCGATGGCAACGAGGTCGAGGTCAGCTTCCAGGACGGCAACAGCAGTTCGGTGTGGCGGGGCAGGGGCGCGGAGGCCGAGACCTACGTGGTGATGCCGATGCGCCTCTAGTCGCACCCCGGAGAGATGTCCGCGCCCACCCCCGTCTGCCCGCTGCGCACGCTGCGGGTGGTCCATCTGCGTCGCTGTCGTGAGGTCGCGCTGGAGACCGCCGCCCCCGTGGTGGTGATCACCGGCGGCAACGGCGCGGGCAAGACCACGCTGCTCGAGGCGGTCTATCTGCTCGCCCGCGGGCGCAGCTTCCGCGGCCGCAAGGCCGGTCCGATGACCACCCGCGGCGAGCGCGGCACCCTGGTCGAAGGGCGTTGCGAGGCCGATGCACCGGACGGACGTCTACTGCGTTATCGGCGCGATCATCATGGTCGCGAGCACAGCCTCGACGGTCTGCCCTGGCCGCCAGCGGGTGACCAACGTCCGCTGCGCATCAAGCTGATCGGTGAGAACGCCCAGTCGCTGCTCGAAGGCGACCCGGTACTGCGCCGAACCTTTCTCGACTGGAACCTGTTCCACGTGGAACCTCGACTCGGCGCGCTCAGACGAGAACTCTCCCGGGTCCAGCAACAACGCAACGCCGTGCTGCGACGCGGTGGTGGGCGAGAACTCGCGGTCTGGGATCGGGCGCTGAGCGAGCTGGGCGAGCGTATCGACCATCAGCGTCAGAGGTTCTTCACACGCTGGCGGACACGCTTCCACGAACTCGCCGCGACCTTCCCCTTCCTCGATGCCTCGGATCTGGTGTTCGCTCGGGGCTGGTCGGCGCAACAGTCGCTGGCCGAGGCCATCGTCACCGCGCGGCGCGCAGAACTCAGCCGAGGGCATACCCTGATCGGTCCCGGACGAGCCGAATTCCAGCTGGAGCGCGACGGCGCCCGGCTCGCGCTCTCACGCGGCCAGGCCAAGGTCGTGGTCTGTCTGTTGCAGCTCGCCGCCGAGCAGGTCCATCGCGATCAGGGGCTGGCGCCGGCACTCTGGCTGCTCGACGACATCGAGGCCGAACTCGACGCCCATACCCTGGAGCGACTCTGGGGGCTGATCGGCCAGCGCGACGGTCAGTGCATCCTCACCCGGGTCGCGACCGCCCCGGACCCAGGCCCTTGCACCCGTCCCAACGCGACCCGGGTGTTTCACGTGGAACACGGGGCTGTAGGCTCGAGCGCCGAGCATTGATCTGATGCGCCTGTTCCACGTGGAACGGGGGCTCGCCGAACGGTTCCCGACTCGGACCTCGGGCACCGCTTGTTGCACGTGAAACCATCGGCGCACAAGGCAGAAGGCTGAACAGGGTGTTCCACGTGAAACCCAATCCAGGCCACAGGCCCGACGATCGTTGTACGACGCCCAAGCAGGGCGGCATCCCGTATAATCAGGGGATGAGACGACCGCCCTGGACCCTCGCAGCGCGCGTAGTGTGTCGGCATCGGCCGCTCACCGTCGACGCGGGGCACGCCCCCCGTCCCGTGCAGGCCCTCGCCCACCGGGGCCGCGCCAGGTCATGACGCCCGGAGGCCTGCACGGAGGACGCCCTGTGCGTTTCAGCACGACGCCCCAGAACACGACGCTCGGCTCGAACACCGAACCGCGTATCCCTCGATCCTTTGCCCTTTGCCCCCCGGGCATCGAACGACAGGATCTCACTCATCGCCCGAAGCAGATCACATGACGTACGATTCCTCCAACATCAAGGTACTCCGCGGATTGGACGCTGTCCGCAAGCGTCCGGGTATGTACATCGGCGACACCGACGACGGCACCGGTCTTCACCACATGGTGTTCGAGGTGGTCGACAACTCCATCGACGAGGCACTCGCCGGTCATTGCTCGAGCATCAGCGTAACCCTGCATGCCGACGGCTCGGTCTCGGTATTCGATGACGGACGCGGCATCCCCGTCGACATCCACGAGGAAGAGCAGCGCTCGGCCGCCGAGGTCATCCTCACCGTGCTCCACGCCGGCGGCAAGTTCGACGACAACTCCTACAAGGTCTCCGGCGGCCTGCACGGGGTCGGCGTCTCGGTGGTCAACGCGCTCTCCGAGTGGCTCAAGCTGCGTATCCAGCGCGGCGGGCACATCTATGAGCAGGAGTACCGCATGGGCGAGCCCGTGTATCCGCTCAAGCGCGTCGGCGACACCGAGCAGACCGGCACCGAAATCCGCTTTCAGCCCTCGCCCGAGATCTTCACCAGCCTCGATTTCCACTACGACATCATGGCTCGTCGGCTGCGCGAACTCTCCTTCCTCAACTCGGGAGTGCGCATCACCCTCAGCGAGGAGGCGACGGGGCGCAGCGACCACTTCGAGTACCAGGGTGGCATCCGCGCCTTCGTCGAGCACCTCAACAGCAACAAGGAGCCGATCCACCCGACGGTGATGCACTTCAGCGCCGAGCGCCAGGACATCTCCGTCGAACTGGCGATCCAGTGGAACAGTGGGTATCAGGAGACCATCTTCTGCTACACCAACACCATCCCGCAGCGCGACGGCGGCACCCACCTCGCGGGGCTGCGCGCCGCGCTCACCCGCACCCTCAACAGCTATATCGAGCAAGAGGCGCTGGACCGCAGCCAGAAGGTGCGCGCCATCGGCGACGACGCTCGCGAGGGTCTCACCGCGGTGCTTTCGGTCAAGGTACCGGACCCCAAGTTCTCCTCGCAGACCAAGGACAAGCTGGTCTCCTCGGAGGTCAAGTCGGTGGTCGAGTCGCTGGTTGCCGAGCAGCTCAGCATCTTCCTCGAGGAGACCCCGAACGAGGCCAAGTCGATCGCCAACAAGATGCTCGAGGCGGCGCGCGCGCGTGACGCCGCGCGCAAGGCGCGCGAGATGACCCGACGCAAGGGCGTGCTCGACATCGCCGGGCTTCCCGGCAAGCTCGCCGACTGTCAGGAGAAGGACCCGGCACTCTCCGAGCTCTATCTGGTCGAGGGCGACTCGGCCGGCGGCTCGGCCAAGCAGGGGCGCGATCGCAGCTTCCAGGCGATCCTCCCGCTCAAGGGCAAGATCCTCAACGTCGAGAAGGCGCGCTTCGACAAGATGCTCTCCTCGGCCGAGGTCGGCACCCTGATCACCGCGCTCGGCTGCGGCATCGGACGCGAGGAGTACAACCCCGACAACCTGCGCTATCACCGCATCATCATCATGACCGACGCCGACGTCGACGGCGCCCACATCCGCACCCTGTTGCTCACCTTCTTCTACCGGCAGATGCCCGAGCTGGTCGAGCGCGGCCACATCTATATCGCCCAGCCGCCACTGTTCAAGATCAAGAAGGGCAAGCAGGAGGAGTATCTGCTCGACGAGCCGGCGCTCAACAATGCCATGCTGCAGACCGCGCTCGACGGCGCCGAGCTGCACGTCTCGCCCGACGCCATGGCACTGGCGAACACCGCGCTGGAGGCCCTGGCGCGTGACTATCAGGTCTTCGTCGGCATCGTCAAACGGCTCGCCGCACGCTATGACGCGGCCTTCCTCGAGGAGCTCACCCGGCTGCCCGCGCTCGAGACCGCGACCTTCACAGACCCCGAGGCCTTCGCGCAGTGGCACCAGCGTCTCGAGTCCGGGCTCAACCGTGAGCAGTCGCCCTCGCTGCACTACCGCGTCAACCATGTCGCCGCCACCGAGGAGCGCGCCGCGGGGCTGGAGGTGGTGAGACTGATCCACGGCATTCCCGACACCCGCTTCGTGCCGCTGGAGTTCTTCCAAACCGCCGACTACAAGCGCCTGGTCGACTACGGCGCCAAGGTCGACGGACTGCTCGAGCCGGGCGCCTACATGGCCCGTGGCGAGCGCCGCCGCGAGATCAGCTCGCTCGGCGAAGGCGTTCGCTGGCTGCTCGCCGAGGCCCAGCGCGGCTACAGCATCCAGCGCTACAAGGGTCTCGGCGAGATGAACCCGGAGCAGCTGTGGGAGACCACCATGAACCCGGAGGGTCGGCGTCTGCTCCAGGTCTCGATCGAGGATGCGGTCGCCGCCGATCGCATCTTCACCACCCTGATGGGCGATCAGGTCGAGCCGCGCCGTCAGTTCATCGAGCACAATGCGCTCAACGTCGAGAACCTCGACGTCTAGACCCTGGTTGCCGAAGGCGTCGCCCTGAAGCGGCGTCCTCGGCGCCGGGATCGCTCAACACCCAGGCACCCAGGGTGCCTGGTGACGCATCGACAAGAGAATCAGGCAGGCCCAACCATGCAATGGGAAACCGTCATCGGTCTCGAGATCCACACCCAGCTCGCGACCCAATCCAAGATCTTTTCCGCGGCACCGACGGCCTTCGGCGCCGAACCCAACACCCAGGCATGCGCCATCGATCTCGGACTGCCCGGGGTGCTGCCCGTGCTCAACGCCGAGGTGGTGCGCCTGGCGGTCCGTTTCGGCACCGCGATCGGCGCCGAGATCGCCCCGCGTTCGGTGTTCGCGCGCAAGAACTACTTCTACCCGGACCTGCCCAAGGGCTATCAGATCAGCCAGTACGAGCTGCCGATCGTCGGTCGCGGCCAGGTCGAGATCGTGCTCGATGACGGCAGCGTGAAGACCATCGGCGTGACCCGCGCGCACCTCGAGGAGGACGCCGGCAAGTCGCTCCACGACGACAGCCTGCTCGGTGGCGGCTACACCGGTGTCGACCTCAACCGCGCCGGCACCCCGCTGCTGGAGATCGTCTCCGAGCCCGACATGCGCTCGCCGGAGGAGGCGGTCGCCTACGCGCGCAAGATTCACCAGCTGGTGCGTTACATCGGCATCAGCGACGGCAACATGCAGGAGGGCTCGTTCCGCGTCGACGCCAACGTCTCGGTACGCCCGCTCGGCAGCGACACCTTCGGCACCCGCACCGAGATCAAGAACGTCAACTCCTTCCGCTTCCTCGAACGCGCCATCGCCTTCGAGGTCGAGCGCCAGATCGACCTGCTCGAGGATGGCGGCAGCGTGATCCAGGAGACCCGGCTCTACGACGCGGCCAACGACGAGACCCGCTCGATGCGCACCAAGGAGGAGGCCAACGACTACCGTTACTTCCCCGACCCCGACCTGTTGCCGGTCGAGATCGACGCCACCTTCATCGAGCGCGTCGCTGCCGATCTGCCCGAACTCCCGGACGCCAAGCGTGCCCGTTTCCGTGACGACTTCGGGCTCTCCGAGTACGACGCCAACCTGCTCGCGGGCAGCCGCGCGCTGGCCGACTACTTCGAGGCCGCGGCACGCGCCAGCGGCGAGCCCAAGCTCGCCGCCAACTGGGTCAGCGGCGAGCTGATGGCCGCGCTCAACAAGGCGGGACTGGAGATCGAGGCATCACCGGTGAGCGCCGAGGGACTCGCCGGGCTGATCGCCCGGATCAAGGACGGCACCATCTCGGGCAAGATCGCCAAGCAGGTGTTCGAGGCGATGTGGCAGGGCGAGGGCGATGCCGATCAGGTGATCGAACAGAAGGGGCTCAAGCAGATCACCGACACGGGGGCGATCGAGTCGATGATCGACGGGATCATCGCCGCCAACCCCGCACAGGTCGAGCAGTACCGGGCCGGCAAGGACAAGGTGTTCGGCTTCTTCGTCGGTCAGGTGATGAAGGCCAGCGCCGGCAAGGCCAACCCCCAGCAGGTCAACGCCATCCTCAAGGACAAGCTGAAACCTTGACCTGACCGGTCGTCACACCCGCCACACGGTGGCGGGCGTGATGTCGGCGAACCTCAGGGCGTGAACTTGTAGCGCGCCTCGCTCACCCGCCCCTGGGCATAGACCTGACGCCCCTGGGGCAACACCCAGGCCATCTCGTACTGCGCCGGGATCAGCATCCCGCCATGCTCGCGATACTCCCAGAAACGCATCTCCCAGGGGGTCTCGATCCGGGTGCCACCGACCCGTCGCTCACGCGCCGGCGCCCGCACCGAGCGCACCATCCCGCCATCATCGAAGGTGAACACCACCTCGACGCCGACGCCGTCGTCCTCCAGGGTCGCACGGGCATGCCGGTCGTCGATTGCCTCCCAGGTCACCCCCTGACTCGGCAGCAACCGGGTCGGATACCACACCGCCTCGGCAAAAAAACGGCTGAGTTCGCTCCTCGCGCCGGCCTCATCCTCGCGCGAGCGTACCAACGGGATCAGGCCGAACAGCTTGTAGCGGGCCACTCCAACCCCGGCGAGCAGGCCCTGATGGGCGAACAGCCCGAGCCCGGGCAGCCAGCGCAGCCGCGCATCCCACAACCAACCGGGACGGGCGACGAAGACCCGCTGACGGGCACGGAAGGGGACCCAGCGGGTGCGGGCGCGACCGAGATCGATCTTGCCCTCCTGGGCGATCTCGGCGGCGGCCACCAGCGGCTGTCGCGCACTCAACACGGCATGGAAATAGGCCTGCACCGGCTCCGGCAGCCCCTGCAGCTCATCGCGCTCGAAGGTGCGCGGCGTCACCGCACGCCTGGCCGCCTCGAGCCGCTCGACCAGCGCCACGGTCACGCTCTGCCAACGCGTGACCCCGAGCAGAATGATCACCGCCGGCACCATGATCAGCGCGAACAGCACGAAAAATAGCGTATTCAACAACATGTCCGTTCCTGATTGCAGATAAGAGGAACGTCACACGCCAGTGCCCGCAGGCTTCCCCGGGACCAAGATCCGGCGCGCGACTCACGAACCGACCCTCCAGGTCGCGATACATGATCGCGCACCTCAGCTACCAGTCGCCAGCTGCCAGTCGCCAGCCAGGGGCGCCATGCCGTCCCCACTGGAAGCTGGCGACTGGCCGCTGGTAGCTAATGGCCAGCGGCTGATGGCCGCTCAATATCGATACGCCGACTCGATACGCCCGCGGGTGAGGACGCCGTAGACGTGGTCGATCCCCGGGGCCAGGGGACGCTGGACATAGAGCGCCTCGACCCCGCGGGCATTGAGCTGTTCGATCGCCTCCTGGAGGGTCGCCTGGAGATGGATGGGGGCCAGCTCGAAACGCTCGGCGGGGATCTCCAGCAGATCGATCTCGACCGTCTCCGGGGTACGCGCAAGCTCGCTGGCAACCGCCAGTCCGGGCATCAACACGCTGGGAGCACCGTCCTGGTCGACGATGATCCAATCCGGCGCATCGGCGACCAGACGTTCGGCCTTGGCGCGATCGAGCAGCCGTTGCTGGCGCACGAAGCCGGTGTTCATCACGCTCGCCACGCCGCTCCTGCGCAATATCGCGATCACCGGGTTGGCGCGATAATCGAGCCCCTTGGCGCGCAGCAGGGTCAGGAACATCGAATCCTTGCCGAACAGCTGGCGACAGGTCAGCGCCGCGATCACGATCGCCAGCATCCCCGGCATCATCACCCCGGGGTTGTGGCTGAGTTCGACGATGGCGGTGAGCGCGGCCAACGGCGCCTGCAGGCTCGCCCCCATCATCGCCCCCATGCCGAGCAGGGTGTAGAAGGTGACATGGGCGGGATCGAGCGGGACGAAGAACGCACTGATCACCGCGGTGAGATTGCCGACGATCGCCCCCATGAACAGCGCCGGACCGATGTTGCCCCCGGGGATCCCGAGCCCGACGCTGAGCGCGGTGGCGGCGAGCTTGGCGACGAGCAGCACCACCAGAAAGCCCCAGGCGGCCTGACCGGTGAGCAGCGTCTGCTGGGTGTCATAACCGAGCCCCATCACCTCAGGGACCAGGACACCGATGAGCCCGGCGGCAAGGCCCGCAACCAGGTAGCGACGCAACCCACCGAGACGCCCGGCAAGCCGCGCCGCGCCCTGCAACGACTGGATATAGGCCGCCGCGACCGCGCCGGCAAGCACCCCCAGCAACAGCACCGGCAGCAGATCGGCGAGCGAGCCGAGCACGAAGGGCGGGAGCAGCAACACCGGAGCGCTGCCGAAGACGGCCACGGCGACGGCATTGGCGCTCACCGCCGCCAGGGTGACCGGGATGAAACCGCCGATGCTGTAGGGCAGCGCCAGCACCTCCAGGGCAAAGATCACCCCGGCCAGCGGGGTGTTGAAGGAGGCGGCGATCCCGGCGGCGGTCCCGCAGGCGGCCATGGTGCGGATGCTGTTGTTGGGCAGGGAGAAGAGCTGGCCGAGCAGACTGCCGCTGGCCGCGCCGAGATGGACGTGTGGCCCCTCGCGCCCCACCGAGTGGCCGCTGACGATGGCGATGGCCGCACCGACGAACTGCAGCACGAAGCCGCGCAGGGTCAGATAGCCCTGGTGATACTCCATGCGCTCCATCACCCGGGCCACGCCGAGCACCTGGATACCCTGAGCAAAGCGCAGGAAGATCACCCCGATGACCAGCGCCCCGGCGAGCGGCAACAACAACCGTACCCAGATGGCGAGCGCCTCGTAGTTCTCGCCATGCTCGGGCAGCCAGGCCGCCTGGGCACCCTCGACCACGAGCCGGAAACCGACGATCACCGCACCGGCCAACAGCCCGGTCAACAACCCGATGGCGGCGTGCCACACCAGCGCCTCCGGGCGCGACAGACGCAGCCGGAGCCACTCCAGCGAGGGATGGAACCAAGTCGGCAACGGGCTAGGACGACGCATGCGCCGCATTCTTGCCGCCACCGCCGGGCATGGCAAGGTATCAATCACCAGCGACCAGCGACCAGCGACCAGCGACCAGCGACCAGCGACCAGGAGATTGAAC
The DNA here is from genome assembly GCF_003718675.1 of Marichromatium sp. AB32. NCBI lineage: Bacteria > Pseudomonadati > Pseudomonadota > Gammaproteobacteria > Chromatiales > Chromatiaceae > Marichromatium > Marichromatium sp. AB32. The sequence goes on along the minus strand of NZ_RHFJ01000006.1, from coordinate 58,379 downwards.
CGCGAAGGCGCGAAGGACGCGAAGATGTTGGATGCACAAGAACGCGGCTCACCACTGGCGACCGTCAGCTGACAGCTGGAAGCTGATTCGAACCGCAAAGCCGCAAAGGACGCGAAGGGGGTTGGATGCACAAGACTCCAGCACCAACGCGGCTCACCACTGGCGGCTGTCAGCTGATCGCTGGAAGCTGATTCGAACCGCGAAGGCGCGAAGAAGGAAAGAGCCTCCAGCGATCAGCCTCCAGCTGCCAGTGGCTGTCTGTCTTCGAGTGTTGGTTGGAAATGCACGCCAACCGGTGGCCGACAGTGAATGGAGCGCGCTATCGTCGAGGGCGTCCCTCCACTGGCGGCTGGCCGCTGATCGCTGGCAGCTTGAATCCCTTCGCACCCTTTGCGGCTTTGCGGTTCAAACTTCCTGGCGGCTGGCGGCTGGCGGCTGGCGGCTGGCGACTGGTAGCTGGTCGCTGGTCGCTGGTCGCTGGTCGCTGACAACTGATCGCTGGAAGTGTTTGGCAATCCCCCGAGGAGCGGGTATCTTGCCGCTGTCATGGAGACCCTCGTGCGCGCAACCGCCCTGAGCCGCCGCTTCGGACGCCATCAGGCGCTCTCCGAGGTGGAGCTGACGCTCGATACCGGTCAGGTGCTCGGTCTGCTCGGCCCCAATGGGGCCGGCAAGAGTACCTGCCTGCGGCTGCTCGCCGGCGTGCTCGCACCGAGCAGCGGCCGGGTCGAGATCCTCGGCGCCGATCTCGCCCGTCAGCCACGCCTGGCCAGGCGCCGGATCGGTTACCTTCCCGAACGCCCGCCGCTCCACCCCGAGCTGCGGGTGGACGAATATCTGCGCTTCTGTGCACGACTGCGTGGCATCCCAGGTGCGCGCATCAACGCAAGCCTGGACGCGGCCAAGCATCGCTGCGGACTCGACCGGGCGGGTCGCCAGCTCGTCGGCACCCTGTCCAAGGGCTATCAGCAGCGCCTGGGGATCGCCCAGGCGATCATCCACCGCCCCCGGGTCCTTATCCTCGACGAGCCGACCGAGGGACTCGACCCTTACCAGATCCGCGCGCTGCGCGCACTGATCCGCGATCTCGCGCACGAGTGCGGCATCATCCTCTCGAGCCACATCCTCCCCGAGGTCCAAGCGGTGTGCGACCGGGTGATGATCCTGCACCAGGGCCGGGTTCGCTATGACGGCTATCCCGCCGCCGACCACAATCCGCATCTGTGGCGGATCCGGCTCGGCGACCCGGAGCAGGGTGAGCGGTTGCACGCGCTCGACTCGCTCGATCAGGTGAGTCCACTCGCCGAGGCCCGCTACCGGGTCGTGCTCAAGGATGGCGCGAGCGCCGCCGACCTGGCCCGCGAGCTGGTCGCCGCCGGGGTCGATCTGCACGAACTCCACCCCGAGCGCAGCGATCTCGAACGCGTCTTCTTCGACCTCACCGGCGCGGAGGAGTCGACATGATCCGTACCCTGTTCACCCGTGAGCTGCTCGGCGGCGCCGTCACCCCCTTGCCCTGGGTACTGCTCGGCGGCGCCCAGATCGTGCTCGCCTGGATCTTCCTCCAGGTGCTCGAGGAGGTCGCCGGACTCGACGCGGCGACCCGTCAGCACAGTCTGACCCTGGAGCTGACCCTCAACCTGTTCGGCTTCACCGCGGTGATCCTGATGTTCGCCGCGCCGCTGATGGGCGCGCGGATGCTCAGCGCGGAGCTGCGCGACGGGCGCTTCACGCTGCTCGCCAGCTCGCCGATCGGCAGTGGCGAGATCGTGCTCGGCAAGTATCTCGGGCTGTGGGCACTGCTCAGCCCGCTGTGTCTGCTGCCGGCACTCAACCTGCTGCTCCTCGTCGGTGCCGCGCCGCTCGACGCGGGACAGATCGCCGCCGCCACCCTGGGGCTGTGGCTCGTCGCCGGGCTGTTCGCGGCGGTGGCCATCCACGCCTCGACGCTGAGCACCCAGCCGACGAGCGCGACCCTGGCCGCCTTCGCCGTGCTGCTGCTGCTCTCGGTCATCGGTCGCGCCGAGCAGTTCGTCGACGGCTCACTGTCACTGTTCGGTTGGCTGACCTGGAACGAGCACCTCTTCTGGTTCCTGCTCGGTGCCGTCCGACTCAGCGATCTCGCCTATTTCGCCCTGTTCAGCGCGGTCTTCCTCGCGCTCGCCCAGCGCCGCCTCGACAACCGACGGCTCGCCTGATGTCGCCACTGCATCGTATCCACGCCCTGCTCAAACGACTCGATCGCCCGCTCGCCGATGGCGTCTTCCTCGCGCTACTGCTCGCCGTGGCGATCGCCGCCGGCTGGCTGAGCGCACGTCACGATCGCTACTGGGACTGGACCTCGAGTGGCGACAACAGCCTCTCGGTCGAGACTCTGCAGCTGCTCGCCGAACTCGATCAGCCGCCGCGCATCACCGTCTTCGCCGACCCCGACGGACTGCTCGGCAAGTCGATCAGACGTTTTCTCACCCGCTATCAACAGGCGCTCCCCGGCATGCGGGTCGAGTTCGTCGACCCGCGCCGCTTCCCCGAGCGCGCGCGTAACGCCCAGGTCCGGGTCGATGGCCAGTTGCTGGTCGAGTATCGCGGCCGACGCGAGACCCTGGAGCGGCTCGACGAGCATGATCTCAGCGCCGCCATCGCCCGACTGCTGGAGGATCGGCGACCCTGGGTCGCGGTGATCGAGGGGCACGGCGAGCGCGACATCGATGGCGAGGCCGCCACCGATCTCGGTCGGCTCGGGCGCGAACTCGAGGCCCAGGGCTTTCTCGCCCGTCCACTGGACCTGGCGCTGGTCAGCGACGTGCCGGTCAACACCCACCTGGTGGTCCTCAGCCAGCCCGAGATCGCGCTCTTCCCCGGCGAGGTCGAGCGACTGATCGACTATCTCGATCGTGGCGGCAACCTGCTGTGGCTGCTCGACCCCGGCCCGCTCAACGGCCTCGAGCCACTGCTCGAACGGCTCGGACTGCACCCGCTGCCCGGGGTGGTGCTCGACCCCGAGAGCCTGGAGCAGGGCGCCGACACCCCGACCCTCGCACAGGGAACCGCCACCCCCCACCCGCTGACCGCCCAGCTGTCGCAGTCGGTGCTGCTCCCCGGGGCGCGTGTCTTCGCCCCCGAGAGCGCCGCGGGCTGGACACTCGCGCAGCCGCTGGTCAGCGGTCCGCGCAGCTGGAACGAGGTCGGACGCATCGAACCCGGGAGCTACCGCGACGAGGTCGTCGGCGAGTTGGCCGGTCCTCAGGCGCTCCTGCTCGCGTTGACCCGCGCGAGCACCGAGGGCGACCGCCACCAGCGCATCGCGATAGTCGGTGACGGTGACTTCATGAGCAACGCCTGGATCAACCGCGAGGGCAACCGGGCGCTCGCCTTCGCCTTGATCGACTGGCTCAGTGGCGCGCGCATGCACCCGTTGCCGTCACCGGCGCCCGGACATCCGCCACTCGAACTCGACGACGAGCGGCGCCTGCTGCTCGGCCTGGGCAGCCTGGGGGTGATCCCCGGACTGCTGCTCGCCATCTGGCTGCTGATCCAGTGGCGGCGCGGGAGGGTACGATGAATCGACGCTGGCGGATCAATCTGGTCCTGGCGATACTCCTGCTCGGACTCGCACTGGCGATCCGTGATGAGCTGCACCAGCACCATGCGCGCCCGCTGCTGGCGACGATCGAACCGACACAGATCCAGCGCATCGGTCTCGAGCGCGATGGCGAGCCGCCGCTCGAGTTCATGCGCGCCGGCGCGGGCTGGGAGCTGCGCGCGCCCTTCCGCGCACCGGCCGACGTCGAGCGCATCGAACGCCTGCTCGGGGTGCTCGCGACACCGGTGCAACAGAGCTTCCCGGTCAGTGGGCTCGAACTCGCTCCCCTGGGGCTGTCGCACCCTCGGGTGCAGCTGCGGGTCGATGCCCGAGCGTTCGCCTTCGGCGCCACCGATCCGCTCCAGCAGCATCGCTATGTCGCCGCCGGGGACCTGGTACACCTGATCGACGATCGCGCCTACCACCTGCTGATCGCGCCGCTGCGCGACTATGTCTCGACGCGCCCGCTGCCGGCCGACTTCGTCCCGGTGCAGGGCACGCTCGAGGGTATCGGGCTGACCCCGGAGTCGCTCGCCGCGCTGCCCGCGCTCAGCGCCGAGCGGGTCGAGCACGACCCCGAGCCACCACACGGCACCGCCCTCAGTCTGCGCGCCGAGGACGGTCGGATGCTGCGCTTCCGTCTCTCCGAGGATCAGCGCAGCTGGCGACGACTCGATCAGCCGTTGCGCTATCTGCTGGCCACGGCGCCCAGGCTCGCGACCGATCCGGCGCTGGCGACCTTGCCCGAACCGATGGCGCCACCAGCCCCCATCGGCGCCGATCCCTTCGCCCCGGAGAGCGGCGCGATGGACGAGCCGGTGCTGCCGAGCGATGCCCTGCTCGGACCGCCACCGGAGGTCCGCCTCGGCCCCGAACGCCCCAGCCCCGAGGCCGGCTTCGGCGCCGAGCCCTACAAGCGTCCGCCCCAGGGCTTCGGCCAGGACCCCTTCGCCCCGGATCCGCCCTGACGATGACGACTGTCACGGCCGATCGTCCCCGTTCGAAAGTATGCCCCGAAGATGCCTGAACTCCCCGAGGTCGAGACCACCCTGCGCGGCATCCGCCCCCATCTCGAGGGGCGGCGGATCGAGCGGCTGCTGGTACGCGAACCGCGGCTGCGCCAGCCCGTCGCCGCCGACACCGCCGAGCGGATCGCCGGCACCCATATCCTCGGACTCGAGCGACGCAGTAAGTATCTGTTGCTCGGACTCGAGCAGGGCAGCCTGCTGATCCATCTGGGGATGTCCGGCAGTCTGCGCATCCTCGACCCGGCAACGCCGCCGCGTCGTCACGACCACATCGATCTGGTCTGCGCCGGCGGCCCCTGCCTGCGAATGCACGACCCCAGACGCTTCGGGCTCTTTCTGTGGACCCCGCAGACGCCGCTCGAGGCCCGCGCCACGCACCCGCTGCTGCGTCATCTCGGCCCGGAGCCGCTCACCCCCGAGTTCGACGGCGATCATCTCCACCGCATCGGCCGCACCCGGCGCATCGCGGTCAAGTCGCTGATCATGGACGCCAGTGTGGTGGTCGGGGTGGGGAACATCTATGCCAACGAGTCGCTGTTCCTTGCCGGGATCCACCCGACGCGCCCAAGCAATCGGATCTCGCTGGCCCGCTATCGACGGCTCGCCGAGACCATCCGCGCGGTGCTGGAGGCGGCGATCGACCAGGGTGGCACCACCCTGCGCGACTTCCTCCGCGACGACGGCCAGCCCGGCTACTTCGCCCAGTCGCTCAGGGTTTACGGGCGCGGCGGCCAGCCCTGTCGCGACTGCGCCACCCCGCTGCGCGAGCTGCGCATCGCCCAGCGCTCGACCGTCTACTGTCCGCGCTGTCAGCGCTGAGCGGTTGCGCCCAGGGCGGCGAAATCGACCCTGGCACCGATCCCGCCGCCGAGCGCATGACCCCCATAGAGGCGCTGACAGGCGGCCACCCCGGCGGCGCCGGTGCAATGGGTCGGCAGCACCCATTCGACCCCGAGGTCGCGCAGCGCGGTCACCGTCGCCGCGATCTCCACCGACTCGGCACGCATCAGGTGCAGCCCGCCGATCACCCAGCGCACCGGGGCATCGGCGAGCGCGCGGGCACGTGCCACCAGCGTCTCGATCCCGGGGTGGGCGCAGCCACTGACCAGGGCGATCCCGGCGCCGGTGTCGATCACCAACGCCTGCTCGTCGGGCGGCCCTTCGAGCCGGCCGGTGGAAGAGACGCCGGGAGCGAGTTCACGCGGCTCGGCCCCGACCACGATCAGCTCGCCACAGAGCCCGTCGATGTCCTCGACCAGATGCGCCGAGAAGCCGTCGTGGAGCACGCAGGACACACCCGGATTGGCGTCCAGCACCGCATCCAGACCGCCGATGTGATCCCAGTGCTGGTGCGAGAGGAAGACCTGATCGAGGGTCGCCGGATCGACCCCCTGGGCGCGCATCCCGCGCAACAGCGCCGGGCCGTTGCTGCCGGTGTCGAACAGCAACCGCTGACCGTTCACCCGCACCAGCGCGGCAAACCCCCAGAGCGTACGCGGACCGCCGGCGGGATCATGGTTGTCGAACAGGATGGTCAGGTCGGAAGGCTTCACCGGCGTCTCTCCTCGTGCTGCGAAGGACACGAGTCTCGACGCCGAGGACATCGGCGGGCGATGAAAAAGCGCAAGACGGGGCGACTAATCCCTCATCCGTCGCCTGTACCCTGGCTCCAGCTCCCCCGCATCGCCTCCTCGGAGAGCGCGTTCAGGGTCTCATCGTTGAACTCGAGCTCCTGACGGGCGTCGTCGAGATAACCGAGCATCTCGGGGGCATCCTGATTGCCCTGCGGCAGTGCCCGCAGATAGTAGGCGAGCTTGGCGATCGCAATCAGCGTGCGCACCCGCGCATCGGCGAGCTTGACCGCCTGGGGATCGTGATGGTGATAGATCGCCAGGGTGGTGTAGCCGGGGAGCTGCCAGGTCCCGGCGAGCAGGAAACCGACCGTGGTGTGATCGACCCCGAGCGCCTTGCGCTCGTGCTCGATCAGGGCATTCGGCGAGGCGGCGTGGAGGATCCAAACGGTGGCATAGTCCTTGAGCTGCTCGGCGAAGATGAGACTGCCGACATCGTGCATCAGGCCAAACAGATAGGCCTCCTCGGGATCGATGCAGCCGATCTGTCTGGCGATCGCGACCGCGGCATGGGCCTGTTCCATGATCGACTCCCAGACCACCCGCGCCGCGCCCCCCTGGCTGTGGCGCAGCGCGCGCTCGATGGCATCGGCCGAGGCCAGCGCGGCGACCCGCCGGACCCCCATCATGGTTACCGCCTGATGGACGCTGGAGATCTTGGCCCGCGCGCCGAACAGGGGCGAGTTGACCGTCTTGAGCACCTGACCGGAGAGCGCCAGATCCTGAGCGATCAGATCGGCGGCGACCTGGAGGTCGGGTTCAGGCCGATTCAGCTCCTTGCGCAGCGCCAGGATCACATCGGGGATCTGCGGCACCACCGCCTTGCGCACCGCCTTGAAGGCGAGTTCGAGCGCCTCCTTGGAGGGATAGATCCCGTCGGGCGCGCTTGATCCGGTGGAGCTGGAGGGGGGAGGTGTCGGGCTGGACATGATCTGGACTCTCCGTAGACACGCGCGGACTCAGGGCGCGCTCAACACTCGATGAGACGGGACCTGATGCGCCCACAACCGTCTCGGCACCATGGAACATGAACTGGGCACGGAGTGAACGAACACCAGCGATATCCGCCAGCTGATCGACCAGGGCAGCAACGGGCGACGCCCACTGGGCCGGAGTGGGGCGGAGATCGGCGAGGTTCGGCCAATCGCCGTCGAGCGGATTATGCGGCATCTCGCCCCGCTCGTCCCTCACTCGATCGCACCAGCCGCTGCAGCAGGGCGCCGACGCGCCCCGCTGCAACCTCGGGATCAGCCCTCGACCTGCTGGATCCCGGCGATGTACCAGTCACCCGCAGGGCTGGCCCAGGCGTGCTGGATGTGCCAGACCTCACGGAAGGGCTCGGCCGGTGCCTGAGCCTGCTCACGGATCAGCCCGGAGAAGAGGATGCTCACGACCACCTGATCGCCATCACGCTGCACCCCGACCAGCTCGGTCTTGAGCTGCACCACCTCGGTGCTCTGGGGACCGCTGAGCTTGGCGCGCTCGCGCTCGAGTTCGGCGAACAGCTCGGGCGTGGTGTACTCGGCGATGTCGTTCATGTCAGCCTGGTCCCAGGCCGACTGCAGACGCACGTAATGCGCCTTGGCGTCCTCGAGGAAGCCGGCGGCATTGAACCAGGACGGCTGCTGCTGGGTCCCGCCAGCGCGACGCATGCCGGCCGCACCCGGGTGAGCCTGACGCTGCTGGCCCGGCATCACCCGACCATGGGCGCCGGCGGCCGCGGGCACGGGCCCCGCCGCCTGCCGCCGCCGCAGCGCCCGGAACAGCATCACCGCGCCGAACACCAGCAGCGCGATCAGCAGGAAGTCCATGAACTGGAAACCCTCGAAGCCGTCGCCGAAGAACAGCGAGGCGAGCAGACCACCGGCGGCCAGACCGGCGAGCGGACCGAGCCAGCGACTCGCGCCGCTCTTCGGCTGCTGGGCGTTGGCCGCGGTCGAGCTGCGTGGCTGCGCCGCCTGCTGCTGACGCTGCGCCGGGCGCGAGGAGAGGCTGCTCGACTGCTTGCCGAGGCTGGATCCACCCCCGAATCGCTTGGCCTCGACGTCCGTGGACACGGACATGAAGCCGACCACGACCAGCGCCAGCGCGGTCGTGAACAGGGTCTTGACGGTCATTAGCGAGGATCTCCTTCAGGTTGTCGAAATCGATGCAAATCAAGGCGCGACAAACGAGGCGCCGCCGCCGGCCTCGAGACCGGACGTGCCGTCTTCCGGGGCCGGTGGAAGATCGCGGATCGGCAGGGAGGAGGGGCGCGCGACGGCATCAGTGACCGATGCACGACCCCAGGCAACCGCCATGCATCCCATGCGGTGTCTTCGGCGAGCGGAGCACGTCACGGGCGGGACGAAGGGGTTCGATCGTCGCCCGCGCACGCGCCGACATGACGCGACACCGCCGGGACGAGGCCGACAGCCACAGCAGCGGACGTCCGGAAAAGACCGGCCTGTCGCGCACTGCCGTGGCGGACCGCGGTCAGTTACCGCCGGCGATGCGCTCGAACTTGGCCCGCAGCGCGTCCTCGGACTCCTCGTGATTGGGGTCCTTGATGATGCAGTCAACCGGGCAGACCTCGACGCACTGCGCGGTTTCGTAATGACCGACGCACTCGGTGCAGAGGTTGGGATCGATCTCGTAGGTCTCGTCACCCTGCGAGATCGCGCCGTTCGGGCACTCGGGCTCGCAGACGTCACAGTTGATGCATTCGTCGGTGATCAACAGCGCCATGGAAGAACTCCTTGAGCTATAGCTTCAGTGGATGGAGAAAAAGCGCGCGGATCTTATCCAAAGCGCGCCTTCAGTGCAGCCTCGACCGTCGGGACGACGAAGGCCGACACGTCGCCCTTGAGGCGGGCGATCTCCCGCACCAGGGACGACGAGATGTAGGCATATTTCTCGGCTGGCGTGAGAAACAGGGTCTCGATGTCCGGCGCCATGCGCCGGTTCATGCCCGCGAGCTGGAACTCGTACTCGAAGTCGGACACCGCGCGTAACCCACGCATGATCACATCGACCCCGAGCTCGCGCGTGAAATCCACTAACAACCCTTGGAAATCAACGGTTTCGACCTTGGGGATATCGGACACGGCCTCGCGCACCAGGGCAACCCGCTCCTCGGTGGTGAACAGGGTCTGCTTGCCGGTGTCGGCGGCAACGGCGACCACGACCCGATCGAACAGACGCGCCGCGCGCAGGATCAGGTCGACATGACCGTTGGTGATGGGATCGAAGGTCCCGGGATAGACCACGCTGCGCAAATCTTCAAGCCTCTGGAATGGACACCCCGAGTTCGGTGTTCTCCGGGGGCTGGATCGAATCCTCCGGCGCCCGCGAACCCAGCGGCCGAGCAACCGGCATGAACGGCGGCCATCCCCGGGAGATTCGGGGGCGCAACCCGCTCGGGTCGTCTACCGCCGGCGCGAACCATAGCACAGCACTGGGCGAAACGCTGACCGACATCCCCGTTCGACGACGACCGAGCCCCCGCGCAGCGCCTACCGCCGGTCTCAGATTAGCGCCTCGAGCGCCGGGGCAGAAACAAATAAACCATTGAACAAAAAAGCCTTCATCAACCGGCCCGAAGATCGGCTCAGGCCAGGCCACGACGCAGCAGCGCCTCGAAATACTCCACCGTTCGCCGCAACCCGTCGACGAGCTGGACCCGAGGCTCCCAAGCGAGCAGCTCGCGCGCCAGACGGATGTCCGGGCGGCGCTGGCGCGGGTCGTCGACGGGCAACGGTCGCTCGATCAAGGGCGCATTCGAGCCGGTCAGCTCACGCACGCATTCGGCCAGTTCACGCATGCTGAACTCGACCGGATTGCCGAGATTGATCGGCCCGGTGACCGCCTCCGGACTCTCCATCAGTCTCACGATCCCCTCGATCATGTCATCGACATAACAGAAGGCGCGCGACTGACTGCCATCGCCATAGAGGGTGATGGGCTCATTGCGCAATGCCTGAATGATGAAGTTGGAGACCACTCGTCCGTCGTCAGGGTGCATCCGCGGGCCATAGGTATTGAAGATCCGCGCCACCTTGACCCGCAGTCCGTGCTGACGGTGATAATCGAAGAACAGGGTCTCGGCGCATCGCTTGCCCTCGTCATAGCAGGCGCGTGGACCGATTGGGTTGACCCGTCCCCAATAGCCCTCGTCCTGGGGATGGACCTCGGGATCACCATAGACTTCACTGGTCGAGGCCTGAAAGATCCGCGCCCCGGTCCGCTTGGCAAGACCTAGCATGTTGATTGCGCCATGGACGCTGGTCTTGGTGGTCTGTACCGGGTCTGATTGATAATGGATCGGCGAGGCCGGACAGGCGAGGTTATAGATCTCATCGACCTCGACATAGAGCGGAAAGGTGACATCATGACGCATCAGCTCGAAGTGCGGATGACCGAGCAGATGGCGGATGTTGTCCTTGGTCGCGGTATAGAAATTATCGACACAGAGGACATCGCAACCCTGCTCGAGCAGACGCTCACAGAGATGACTCCCCAGAAAACCGGCGCCGCCGGTGACCAGCACGCGTTTGTTGAGTGTCTTCATTCTGCCTCCAGAGTCGGCCACCGGCGACAAGGCTATGCCGCCTCCAGTTTGGCATAGGCGAGCACCAGCCACTTGGTACCGGCACTGCCCTGGAACTTGACCTGGATACGCGCCTGGGCGCCCCGTCCCTCGCCATCGAGTACCACGCCCTCGCCGAACTTGGCGTGGCGGACCCGCTGTCCGACCTGAAAACCGCCGGTCTCGCGCGCCGCGGCAGGACGGGCAACGGGTGGCGGCGAGGGCCTGAACGCAGGCGACGGTCTGGGGGGCGCGGCGCGAGCGCGCACGTCCTCGATCAGCCGCTCCGGGATCTCGCGCAGAAAGCGCGATGGCGGCGGCAGATCCTGACGCCCATAGAGCCGCCGACTCTCGGCATGGGTCAGATAAAGCTCGGCCATCGCCCGGGTCATGCCGACGTAGCAGAGCCTGCGCTCCTCCTCGAGCCGGTCCGGATCGTCGGCGGACATGGCGTGCGGGAACAAGCCCTCCTCGAGTCCGACCAGGAAGACCACCGGAAACTCCAGCCCCTTGGCGCTGTGCAGCGTCATCAGCTGTACCGCATCGGTCTCGGCATCGGCCTGGGTCTCGCCGGCCTCGAGCGCGGCATGGGCGAGGAAGGCGCCGAGTACCTCGCCATCCGGCGCCTCGAGTTCATGGGCGAAGCGCGCAGCGGTCTCGACCAGTTGCTGGAGGTTCTCGATGCGATCGCGCCCCTTGCCGTCCTTCTGCTTCTCGTAGTGCGCCGGCAGCCCCGCCTCGTCGATCAGCGCGGCGGTCAGATCGGGCAGCAGTTGGGTGGCGCTGCGGGCACGCTGCTGCTCGATGAAGGTCATGAAGGCGCCCAGCGCATTCGCCGCCCGGCCACCCAGCCCCTGCTCGGCGATCAGCTGTGCGCCGGCGCGCCACAGCGACAACCCGTGCCCCCGGGCATGATCGCGCAATTGATCGAGGGTACGCAGTCCGATCCCCCTCGAGGGCGTATTGACCACCCGCTCGAAGGCCGCGTCATCGTCCTGGTTGGCGATCATGCGCAGATAGGCGAGGGCGTCACGGATCTCTGCGCGCTCGAAGAAACGCTGCCCGCCATAGACCCGATAGGGGACGGCGGCACGCATCAGGGCCTCCTCGAAGAGCCGCGACTGCGCGGTAGTACGATAGAGGATGGCGCATTGATCGTGACGCCCACCCGGCGTCTCGGCATGACGGCGAATACGCTCGACGACGAAGCGGGCCTCATCGACCTCGTTGAATGCACCATAGCGCCGGATCGGTGCGCCGGACTCACCCTCGGTCCACAGCTGCTTGCCCAGTCGCGAGGGGTTGTTGGCGATCAGCGCATTGGCGCCGGCGAGAATGGTGGCGGTGGAGCGATAGTTCTGCTCCAGACGAATGACACGGGTCTCCGGATAGTCGCGCTGAAAGGAACGGATGTTCTCCACCCGAGCACCACGCCAGCCATAGATCGACTGATCATCGTCACCGACCGCGAACAACTTGTCCTCGCCACCGGCGAGCAGACGCAGCCAGGCGTATTGGATGGCATTGGTGTCCTGGAACTCGTCGACCAGGATATGACGGAAACGGCGCTGATAATGCTCGAGCAGGTCGGCACGATCACGCAACAGCTCATGGGCGCACAGCAGCAGATCGGCGAAATCGAGCAGACCACCACGTTGACGCAATTGCTCGTATTCACGATAGACGGTGAGCATCCGCTCGCCGAAGAAGTCACCGGAGAAGTCGAGATGTGTCGGTCTCAACCCCTCGTCCTTGTGCTTGTTGATGAAGGACTGGATCTGGCGCGGTGCCCAGCGGGTCTCGTCGAGACCGAGGTCCTTGACGATGCGCTTGATCATGCGCAGCTGATCGTCGGCGTCGAGGATCTGGAAGTGCTGCGGCAGCCCCGCCTCCTGCCAGTGCGCGCGCAGGAGACGATGGGCCAGGCCGTGGAAGGTCCCGACCCACATCCCGCCGACCGGCTGCGCGAACATGGTCTCGATGCGTCCACGCATCTCGCGAGCGGCCTTGTTGGTGAAGGTGACGGCAAGGATCCCCCAGGGCGGGACCTGTTCGACCTGGAGCAGCCAGGCGATGCGGTGGACCAGCACGCGGGTCTTGCCCGAGCCGGCGCCAGCAAGGATCAGGAGATTGCCCGGAGGGGCCGAGACGGCCTCGCGCTGGGCGGGGTTGAGCGAGTCGAGGAGGGCTGAAGCATTCATCGGGGAATTCTACCCCAGTGCGGGGGCGACGGAAGACGAGGATCTCACTGACATTTTCGGTCCGCGGATGGCCGGATCTGGGGTATGCTGGATCCGCTCGGCCCCGCCGTTTCGCGAAAATCTAATCAAAATAAAATATAGATATTTAAAGTCTGTAGTTATTATTGATTCCTGTGGATATCCGGATAACTCCGTTTTCTTCTTGTTGATCAGCGGCTTGCAAGGCGCCTGCGAGTGGATGAAGCTGGAGATATCCTGTGGATAACTTGTGTCTGAATCAGGGCCTGATTTTGTCCACCTCTTTGTCCACCGACTTATCCACAGGGTTGCGCACAGCTTATTAAGGTTTCCTTTGTTTTCAGTGTCTTGGCGATCTCGCTGGAGATCCGGGGCGAGCGGGAGAGGGCTGTGCAGGGTCGCTGCGGGATACGTTCGTTCTCGTCGGGCGTTCGGTCGTCAACCCGTAGTAGAATAGCCCTGCAAAACCTGCGTTCTTAACACATCAAACTGCCCGGGCACTGCTTCATGACCCAACTGAAGAATGACACCTTCCTGCGCGCCCTGATGCGCGAACCCGTTGATTACACGCCGGTTTGGATGATGCGCCAGGCCGGGCGCTATCTCCCCGAGTACCGTGCCACCCGCGCCAAGGCGGGCAGTTTCATGGATCTGTGCAGGAGCCCGGAGCTCGCCTGCGAGGTCACGCTCCAGCCGCTCGATCGCTTCCCGCTGGACGCGGCGATCCTGTTCTCCGACATCCTCACCGTGCCCGATGCGATGGGCCTGGGGCTCTACTTCGCCGAGGGCGAGGGTCCGAACTTCGAGCGTCCGGTGCGCACCGAGGCCGACATCGATCGTCTGCCGATCCCCGATCCCGAGGGTGAGCTCAAGTACGTCATGGACGCGGTGTCGGTGATCCGCCGCGAGCTCGACGGTCGCGTGCCGCTGATCGGCTTCTCCGGCAGCCCCTGGACCCTGGCCACCTACATGGTCGAGGGCGGCAGCGCCAAGAACTTCTCCCACACCAAGGCGATGATGTTCGACCGTCCCGACCTGCTGCACCGCCTGCTGACCAAGGTCGCCGACTCGGTGACCTCCTACCTCAACGCCCAGATCGCTCGTGGCGCCCAGGCGGCGATGATCTTCGACACCTGGGGCGGTGCCCTGGCCCCGGCCCACTACCGCGAGTTCTCGCTGGCCTACATGAAGCGGGTGATGGACGGCCTGACCCGCGAGGCCGAGGGCCGCCGCGTCCCGGTGATCCTGTTCACCAAGAACGGCGGTCAGTGGCTCGCCGACATGGCCGACACCGGCTGCGATGCCCTCGGCGTCGACTGGACCACCGATCTGGCCGATGCGCGGCGCATGGTCGGCGATCGCGTCGCCCTCCAGGGCAACCTCGACCCCTGCACCCTCTACGCCTCGCCCGAGCGGATCCGCGAGGAGGTCGCGCGGGTGTTGGAGAGCTATGGCAAGGGCCCCGGCCACGTCTTCAACCTCGGCCACGGCATCACCCCGGACGTCAATCCCGAGAATGCCGGCGCGATGATCGAGGCGGTGCACGAGCTGAGCCGTCCCTACCACGCCTGAGTCGCTGTCACGCCGTCTTCGGACGGCGTCATCCGGCCGACATGAACGGGCCCGACCGCGCCTCAGCGTGGTCGGGCCCGTTTTTCCGCGCTCGGTTGCGGGATCAGACCGCCGTGGCCAGCGCCTCGGTGTTCCGGTCCTCGTGGTCGCGGGTGTCCTCGTACCCCATCAGCAGCTCCTGCTCGAAGGCGCGCTCGTCGATACGGGCGCCGAGATACTCGGCGATGGCACGCATGTCGCCCTCGCCGGCGCCGAGACAGCTGGTGCCGCCGGGCGAGGGGGTCATGTTGAAGATGATGCCGCCGCCGTCGCTGATCTTGGCCTCGCCCATGCGCAGCTTGCGTGCGCGCTTGTCGATGAGCTGTGGGCGGATCCCGCCGAAGCCCTCGGCATAGCTGATCTCCGAGGCCTGGAGCGCGGGGACGATCTTGCGGATCTCGCGCACGAACAGCTGGCGGTTGAGCCAGGGCACCTCGTAGAGGAAGTTGCGCAGCACATAGTTGCGGATGTCGGGCACCCGCATCAGGTCCCAGACCACCGCTGCGACGTCGCGGTCGAAGCGCTGCACCTTGAAGAACTCACGGATGCTCGCGCGGTTGTAGCGCTCGAGCATCGGCAGCATCAGCGCGGTGGGGCCGAAGCGGGTCTTGCCGCGCTCCTTGACGTCGTGGTCGCCGTGCACCGCGGCGAAGGGCAGATTGGGGTTCTGGACGGTGTAGACCTTGCCGTTGAGCGCCTCGGGGGCGAAGTAGAAGGAGCCGGCCACCGGCAGACAGGAATACTCCAGCCCCAGCCCCATCTCCTGGGCCATCAGCAGCGAGTGCCCCCCGGCGCAGACCACCACCGCGCGCGCCTGTAGCAGGCCGCGGTTGGTGCGCAGCACGTAGTCCCCGCCCTCCTTGCGGATCGACTCGACCTTGGTCGAGAACAGCTGGGTGATCTGCTTGCCCGTGGTGCGGTCCAGGTGTGCGCAGGCGTCCGAGAAGGACTGGGCCAGCGCCTGGAAATCGACCGCGCAGTACTCGTCGGCGGTCCCCGTGGCGACGATCTCCTCGTCGCGCCAGCGCCCGTCGACTCGTGCCACATTGGGTTCGAGCTCGGCGATCGCCTCGCGCTCGAGCAGTTCCATGCGCGGGAAGAGGTCCTTGAACCGGGTATGGCGCTCGCGGATGTAGCGACACTCCTCGGCGCCGACACCGAGCACCATCTTGGGCATGCGCTGGATGATGCGGTCGCGTTCCTCGGGCGGCAGCTTGGTGGCGTAGTTGATCACCATGTAGGCGGTACGCTTGACCGAACGCGCCTTTTCCAGGGTGTAGTTGGTCTCGATGTCGCCGCAGTGGATGGTCTGGCTGTTGCTGTGGGCGTGTGAGTTGACCGTGGCGACGTCGTCGTACTTCTCCACCAGACACAGCCGGCCGAGATCGGTGAACCTGGCCAGTTCGTAGAGCAGGGCGGTGCCGGTGACACCGGCGCCGACGATGAGTACGTCGTAGTGGGTTGATGGGTTCATGCGCATGCTCCTCCGCAACGGCGTTGCCGGCTCTTGGCGCAAGGCCCCTGGGTTCGGCCTTGTGCGTGGCGCAGGGATGCACCGGTCGCTGTGACGACACGGGTGGTGGTCACTGGGTCCGGGAGCGGGGCCTTGAGGGTGGTTCGGCCCCGAGCCGATGGCGATCCTGCGCGGGTTGCCGTCTGTGATCCCTGTCGGGAAGGCGCGTCAGGCCAGACCCGACGCGGTATGGATTCACACTAGCGGATGCGGGGCCGGGAAAGAACGCAGCGGGACGGATTTATAGTATTGATATTTACAATCAAATTATTGCTTGTATTGATTTAAGTAAATACCAATAGCGTCGCTCGGATAACTGCCCGCTTTCGATGTGAAGTCTTTCAGATCAGTGTCTTGCGCGACCTTGAGGGGTCGCTCGCTGAGCACCGTGCAGGATCATTGGGGGAGGATCAATCCATCGCCGAGGCGGGTTCGGCGGTGGGTAAAAGCACGATTTGTGCGCCGGTTCCTCCCTCAGCCCCCTCTCGGTCGTGCCTTCACCCGATCCAGACGCAGTCGCTGGCGGTCGTCGAACAGCCGTCGCGAACCCGCCCAGACCGCGAAGATCGACCCCAGTCCGGTGCCGCCGGCGATCAGGAACATGATCAGGATCTGATACCTGGCCGCCTCCAGCGGCGGGCTGCCGGCCAGTACCTGACCGGTCATCATCCCCGGCAGGCTGACCAGCCCGGCGCTGGCCATGGAGTTGATGATCGGGATCAGCCCGGAGCGGATCGCCTCGCGTCGCACCTCGCCGATCGCCTCGCCCCAGTCGGCGCCGGCGAGCAGCCGCGCCTCGATGCGCGCGCGCGCCTCCCAGGCGTGGCGGGTGAGGTTGTCGAGGGCGATGGCGATGCCGTTCATGGTGTTGCCGAGCAGCATGCCGAGCAGCGGGATCAGGTACTGCGGCTGGTACCAGGGGTCGACCCCGATCACCAGGGTGAGGGCGAGGAAGGTCACCCCGAACGAGGACAGGAACATCGACACCGCGCCGATGCCGTAGCCCCAGGGACCGCGATAGCGACGGCGCTGACGCTGCATCACCTCCCAGCCGGCCACCGCGAGCATCACCAGCGCCACCGGGGCGATCAGCGACAGGCTCGACTGGGCGAACAGCACCTTGAGCACCAGCCCGATCAGGCTGAGCTGGATGGCGCTGCGCAGCGCGGCGACGAGTACGCGCCGTTCCACCCCCAGACGCAGCCGCCAGGAGACCCCGGCGAGCAGCAGGATCAGCACCGCGGCGAGCGAGAGATCGAGTGGCGTGAGCGAGATCAGCGTCATGACGGGTCGATGTCCTCGGGTTCGAGCCGGCCGTCGCGGATGCGCAGCCGGCGATCGCCGAGTCGGCGCCGCTGGGCCGGGTCGTGACTGACCCAGAGCAGCGGTGTGCGGTGGGCGATGCGGTAGTCCTCGATCAGCCCCTCGACCCGGGCGCAGTTCTGCGGGTCGAGGTTGGCGGTGGCCTCGTCGAGCAGCAGCGCCCGTGGCGACTGGGCGAGCAGGCGCAGCAGCGCGAGGCGCTGACGCTCGCCGGTGGAGAGCCGGGCGACCGACCAGTCGAGTACCTCGGGGCCGAAGCCGAGCGCGCTCAGCCAGTCATCGAGCGGCGGGTGTGCGGCGGGCAGGTGCTCACCCACCGACTCGCCCCACCAGGCCGACTCGGCCGGCAGCAGCCCGACGCGGCGACGCCACAGCGGGGCGGGCAGGCGCGAGCGCGGCGTGTCGTCGAGCCAGACCTCGCCCTGATGCGGGTCGAGGTCGGCGATGGCGCGCAGCAGCAGGCTCTTGCCGCAGCCCGAGGGGCCCGACAGGAACACCCGCTCGCCGGCGCCGACGGCCAGGTCGATGGGCCCGAACAGGGCGTTGCCGAGCCCCTGGACCCTGAGCCCGTCCATCAGCAGCGGCGGAAGACGAGATCGTGGACCACGTGACCGAGGCGCTCGCCGCGCTGCTCGAACTTGGTCAGCGGACGGCTCTCGGGGCGCGGGGTGTAGTGACCGGCGCCGGCGGTGTTGGCGAAGCCCGTGGCCGCCTCCAGGGTCTCGAGCATCTGCTCGGCATAGGGCTCCCAGTCGGTGGCGGCGTGGAAGTGACCGCCGGGACGGATGGCGCGCTCGAGCAGCGCGATCATCCCGGGGTTGAGGATGCGGCGCTTGTGATGGCGCTTCTTCGGCCAGGGGTCGGGGAAGAACAGCTGCACCCGGTCGAGCGCGCCGGGGGCGATGCCGTGGGTGAGCAGTTCGACGGCGTCCTGACGCATCACCCGCAGGTTGTCGATACCGAGCCGCTCGATCTCGAGCAGCAGGTGCCCGACCCCGGGGCGATGGACCTCGACCCCGAGCCAGTTGCGCCCCGGGTCGTCGGCGGCCATCCGCGCCAGCGACTCACCGTTGCCGAAGCCGATCTCGAGGGTCACCGGCTGGTCGTTGCCGAACAGCGCGCCGAGGTCGAGCGGCGCCGGTGCCTGCCAGTCGACGCCGAAGCGGGGCCAGAGCTCGGCGAAGGCGCGCTCCTGACCGGGGGTGAGTCGGCCCTCGCGCAGCACGAAGCTGCGCACCTGACGATGACGGGGATCTGTTGGTTGCACGGATGGATTCTCGACGCTTGATGACTGATGACCGGATGGATCGTGGCGGGGCGATCCCTGGGCGGGTGTTGCGTCCTGGCGGTTCGAGGCGATGGCGCCGCAGCTCCGCTGCACGATCGGGATGCGCAGGATACCAAGAGCCGGGCGGTCGGTGGGGCAGCGCGCCCGGTCGGGCGCGCTGGCGACGGGCCTCGGCCCGTCGGCGGGGATCAGAAGAACAGCCCCTCGATCGGCGAGGAGGCCGAGGCGAAGCGCTTGGCCGGCATGCGCCCGGCGAGATAGGCCTCGCGACCGGCCTCGATGCCCTTGCGCATGGCTCCGGCCATCAGCACCGGATCCTTGGCCGCGGCGATGGCGGTGTTCATCAGCACGCCGTCGCAGCCGAGTTCCATCGCCTCGGCGGCGTCGGAGGCGGTGCCCACCCCGGCGTCGACCAGCACCGGCACCTTGGCGTTCTCGACGATGGTGCGGATGTTGAGCGGGTTGCGGATGCCCAGGCCCGAGCCGATCGGCGCGGCCAGCGGCATCACCGCGCAGCAGCCGATGGCCTCCAGCTCGCGGGCGACGATCGGGTCGTCGTTGGTGTAGACCATCACGTCGAAGCCGTCGGCGACGAGGATCTCGGCGGCCTTGAGGGTGGCGATGACATCGGGGAACAGGGTCTGCTGGTCGCCGAGCACCTCGAGCTTGACCAGCTTGTGGCCGTCGAGCAGCTCGCGTGCCAGGCGGCAGGTGCGCACCGCGGTGTCGACATCGAAGCAACCGGCGGTGTTGGGCAGGTAGGTGTAGCGCTCCGGGGGCAGCACGTCGAGGATGTTGGGCTCATCGGCGTTCTGGCCGAGGTTGGTGCGACGCACCGCGACCGTGACGATCTCGGCGCCGCTGGCCTCGATGGCGCGCGCGGTCTCGTCCATGTCCTTGTATTTACCGGTGCCGACGAGCAGGCGGGAGCCGTACTCCTTGCCGGCGATGACGAGTCGGTCTGGGTTCTGGGTCGCTGTGGTCATGAGGGTCCGTGTCGAAGCGTGAAGTGGAAAACGAACCAGCATGCGGCCGGTGGCAGGCAAATTCAAAAGGGCCGCAGCTGTGAGTCAAGGATGGCGCCGGGGCAGGCTCGGCGTGGCCGTTCAGCCGCCGCCGACGGCGTGGATGATCTCCACCCGGTCGTCGGCGGCGAGGCGGTGCTCGGCGAAGCGGCTGCGCGGCACCAGCTCGGCGTTGACCTCGACGGCGAGACGCTTGCCGGTGAGTTCGAGCTGCTCGAGCAGCTCGGCCATGGTGATGGCCTCGGCGACCTCGGTGCGGTCGCCGTTGATCTCGATCTGCATGTGCTCTGTGTTCCTCATCGCACGTGGTTGGCGTTCTGCCCGAGCATCTCCGGGGTCACCAGGGTGATGCCACTGTCGGTGACCTGGTAGCCGGCGCGGCGATCGGCCTCGGGGTCGAGTCCGATCACGGTACCCTCCTCGAGCTGGCAGTAGCGTTCGATGATGGCGTTGCGGATGGTGCAGTTGCGACCGATGTCGACGTCGGGCAGCACCACTGAGTCCTCGACATAGGCGAAAGAGTTCACTCGCACGTTGGAGAACAGCAGCGAGTGACTCACCTTGGCCCCGGAGATGATGCAGCCGCCCGAGACCATGGAATCGACCGCCATGCCGCGTCGGTCCTCGTCGTCGAAGACGAACTTGGCCGGGGGCAATTGTTCCTGATAGGTCCAGATCGGCCATCCCTTGTCGTAGAGATTGAGCGGTGGGGTGACGCCGATCAGCTCGAGATTGGCGGCCCAGAAGGCATCGAGGGTACCGACGTCGCGCCAGTAGGCCTGCTCGCCGCTGACCGGGTCGCGGAAGGTGTAGGCCATCACCCGATACTGCTTGATCACCGAAGGGATGATGTCCTTGCCGAAGTCGCGGCTCGAGTCGCGGGTGTCGGCGTCCTTCTGCAGCTGCTCGAAGAGGAAGTCGCGGTTGAAGACATAGATCCCCATCGAGGCGAAGCAGCGCCCGGGGGCGCCGGGGATCGGCTTGGGTTCGGCGGGTTTCTCCTCGAAGCCGCGCACCCGATGGCCGGCGTCGACCTCCATCACCCCGAACTCGCGGGCGCGCTCGGTGTCGACCTCGAGACACCCGACGGTCATGTCGGCGCCGGACTCGACGTGGAAGGCGATCATCGCCCCGTAGTCCATCTTGTAGATGTGGTCGCCGGCGAGGATCAGCACATAGTCGGGGTCGTGGTCACGGATGATATCGAGGTTCTGGTAGACCGCATCGGCGGTGCCGGCGTACCAGGAGTTCTCGGTCACGCGCTGCTGCGCCGGCCACAGCTCGACGAACTCGCCGAACTCGCCACGCAGGAAGCCCCAGCCCTTCTGGATGTGCAGGATCAGCGAATGCGCCTTGTACTGGGTGAGCACGCCGATGCGACGGATCCCCGAGTTGATGCAGTTCGACAGCGGGAAGTCGATGATGCGGAACTTGCCGCCGAAGGGCACCGCAGGCTTGGAGCGCCAGGTGGTGAGCTGCTTGAGGCGGGATCCCCGTCCGCCAGCCAAGATCAGCGCCAGGGTATTGCGGGTGAGACGGCTGATGAAACGGGGGTTGCTGTGGGGCATGAAATCCTCCTGAAATCTTGAGGCAACCGCATGTTAAGCAGTGCCCTTATGATACCATCGAGGGCGTTCTTCAGAGCGGATCGAGCCGTGTTCGTCGAGCCATTTCCCCGATCTTTGCTGAGTATCGGGCGAGGCTCGCGCGGTGACGTGCGTTCCCAGTCTCGACTGGTCAGCGGCCCCGGCGGCGGGCCCGTCACTGACCCCGACCACAGCTAGACAGCGGAGGAAGATCAGCGATATGGCAACCGCAACCCAGGCCGCGCGGGCCCTTCCCGATCCCCTGCAACGCATCGTCGAGGCGCGTCATCACGATCCCTTCAGCGTGCTCGGTCGCCATCTCGACGAGGATGGCGATCTGGTGGTGCGTGTCTTCCTGCCGCGCGCCGAGCGGGTGCGGCTGGTCGAGGCCGCTGCCGCGATGACCCGGATCGAGGGTACCGACCTGTTCATCTGGCGTGGCCTGCCCGAGGCGTTGCCAGAGTGCTATCAGCTCGAGTGGGAAGACGCCTCCGGGGCGGTGCATCGCACCCACGACCCCTACTGCCTCCCGCCGCAGCTCGGCGACTTCGACCTTCATCTGTTCGGCGAGGGGCGTCACTGGCACGCCTATCGTTTTCTCGGCGCGCATCTCCACCAGGTCGACGGCATCGCCGGGGTGCGTTTCGCGGTGTGGGCGCCGAATGCCGCGCGGGTGAGCGTGGTCGGCGACTTCAACGCCTGGGACGGGCGCGCCCATCCGATGCGGGTGCGCGGTGGCTCCGGGGTGTGGGAGCTGTTCATCCCCGAACTCGGTCCCGGCGGGCTCTACAAGTACGAGATCCGCGACCGCCAAGGTAACGTCCAGGTCAAGATCGACCCCTATGCCCAGGCTTTCCAGGAGCGGCCCGAGACCGCCGGCCATCTCTGCCCGGAGACCCGCTATCGCTGGGGTGACGCCGGCTGGATGCGCGCCCGCGCCGAGGCCGACTGGCAGCAGCGCCCGTTTTCGGTCTACGAGGTGCATCTCGGTTCCTGGCAACGTGATGCCGACGGCGGTTTTCTCAACTATCGCGTGCTGGCCAAGCAGATCGGCGACTATGTCGAGGCGCTCGGTTTCACCCATGTCGAGCTGCTGCCGATCACCGAGCACCCGCTCGATGCCTCCTGGGGCTATCAGTGCACCGGCTATTTCGCTCCGACCTCGCGCTTCGGCTCGCCCGACGACTTCCGCTTCTTTGTCGATCATCTGCATCAGCGCGGCATCGGCGTGCTGCTCGACTGGGTGCCGGCGCACTTCCCCAAGGACGCCTACGCCCTGGCGCGCTTTGACGGCACCGCGCTCTACGAGCATGCCGATCCACGGCTCGGCGAGCACAAGGACTGGGGCACGCTGATCTTCAACTTCGGTCGCAACGAGGTGAAGAACTTCCTGCTCTCGAGCGCGCTCTACTGGCTCGAGGAGTTCCATCTCGACGGGCTGCGGGTCGATGCCGTGGCCTCCATGCTCTATCTCGACTACTCGCGCGACGCCGGCGAGTGGATCCCCAACAAGTACGGCGGCAACGAGAATCTGGAGGCGGTGGAGTTCCTGCGCGAGCTCAACCGGGTGGCCCACGAGCGTCATCCCGGCACCCTGATGATCGCCGAGGAGTCGACCTCCTGGCCGGCGGTGTCGCGCCCGACCTATCTCGGCGGGCTCGGCTTCAGCATGAAGTGGAACATGGGGTGGATGCACGACACCCTGTCCTACATGTCCAAGGACCCGATCTATCGCCACTTCCATCACGACCTGCTCACCTTCGGGCTGCTCTATGCCTTCACCGAGAACTTCGTGCTGCCCTTCTCACACGACGAGGTGGTGCACGGCAAGGGCTCGATGATCGACAAGATGCCGGGCGACGGCTGGCAGAAGTTTGCCAGTCTGCGCCTGCTCTATACCCTGATGTTCAGCTATCCGGGCAAGAAGCTGTTGTTCCAGGGCTGCGAGTTCGCCCAGGGGCGCGAGTGGCGCTTCGACGACGCGCTCGACTGGGAGCTGCTCGAGCGGCCGCAGCACCAGGGCATCAAGCGTCTGGTGACCGACCTCAACCACTGTTATCGCACGCTGCCGGCGCTCCATCAGCAGGACTTCGCCAGCGAGGGCTTCGAGTGGATCGACTGTCACGACAGCTCGCAGTCGGTGCTGAGCTATCTGCGCAAGGACCGCAACGGCGAGACCCTGGCGGTGGGGGTGTTCAACTTCACCCCGGTGCCGCGCGAGTGTTATCGCATCGGCGTCCCCGAGGCCGGTTTCTATCGCGAGCTGATCAACTCCGACGCCGAGCTCTATGGCGGCAGCAACGTCGGCAACCAGGGTGGCGTCGAGACCGAGGCGGTGAGCTGGATGGGGCGTCCCTACTCGATCCCGATCGCCTTGCCCCCGCTCGGTGGCCTGATCCTGGTGCGCGAGTCACGGGCCGAGGCCCCGGAGGCGGGCGCGCGCGGCGATACCGCCGACCGTGAGGTCAGCGCCGCCTGATCCATCTCGGTCCGGCGTTGCGACGTCGGGCCGAACCATTGCAACGACGCCGCCCCTCGCGCGGCGTCCCCACGTCATTCCACGAGGTCGACCCCGCGTGACACAGCAAGACCCCGCCGTCGTCGACGGCACTCCGCTGGAGCAGGACGATGCGCTGCTCCGCGCCAAGCTCAACCAGGAAACGGCCCGCGCGCCCTGGTCGTCGCTGCAACGCTTCTTCGCCCAGGGCAAGGTGATCCGCGTCGCCGTCGGGCTGGATCTGATCGAGACCGCGCTGCGTATCGCCCGCGACGATACCGCTGCGCTGGGCGCGGCGATCGAGGCCGGCGAGGTCGGCCCGATCCCGGACGCCGAGGCACGCGACTGGTTCGCGCGCGATACCGAGGTCTGGGCGCTGGTGATCGCGCCCTGGGTACTGGTACAGGAGATGGGATGCACATCTGGGTCGACGCCGACGCCTGTCCACGGGTGATCCGCGACATCCTCTACCGCGCCGCCGAGCGCTGTGGGGTGGCGCTCACCCTGGTCGCCAACCAGTCGCTGAACACGCCGCCCTCGCGCTGGATCCGCTCGATCCGGGTCGGCGCCGGGTTCGATCAGGCCGATGCCGAGATCGTGCGCCGGGTCAGCGCCGGTGACCTGGTGATCACCGCCGATATCCCGCTCGCCGCCGAGGCCATCGCCAAGGGCGCCGAGGTGCTCGATCCGCGTGGTGAGCGCTACACCGCGCACAACATCGGTGAGCGGTTGAACATGCGCGACTTCATGGAGACGCTGCGCTCCAGTGGCGTCCAGACCGGGGGACCGGCGGCGCTCGATGCGCGCGATCGTCAGGCCTTCGCCAATGCCCTCGACACCCTGCTCAGCCGCGCCGCTCGCGACGGCTGAGGGCGCGACGAATCGCTTCCAGGCACGCTGTGCGTGCCGCACCTTCGACTGTCCCGAGCTGTCGCTGCTGATCGCCGATGCCGCGCCCGTCGTCGACCCCGGAGCGCCCGTGGCGACGCCGCATCGTCATCCGCAATGGTTGTTGCTGGTGGTGCTCGACGGCGATCAGTGGATGGAGGTCGAGGGGCGGCGCGTGCGCGTCGAGCGCGGTCGCCTGCTGATGCTGCCGCCGGCGCGGCTGCATCGGCCACTGTCGCAGTGCGGCGTGCCGACCCAGTTGGTACTGCTGGTCGAGGACGACTGGCTCGCCGCGCTGGCCGACACCCAGGGGCTCGACCCCGAGGCGCTGCGGGCGCCGTTGCTCCTGCCGATCGAGGGACACGAGGTGCTCGCGGTCGCCGAGCGGCTCGCCCGCGAGCATCTCGGTCGGTTGCCGGGTCGCGAGGCGATGCTGCGCCTGCTCGCCGAGCAGCTGACGCGTCTCTGTCTGCGCGCGCTGGCCGAGCGCCCGGCCAGCGCACGGACCGCGCGACTGGTCGAGCAGGCGGTGGTCTATGTCGAGACCCATCTCGCCGAGCCGCTCTCGCGCGCGCGGATCGCCGCCCATCTCGGGGTCTCGTGCGCCACCCTCGACCGGCTGCTGCGGGCCCGGCTCGGCTGCAGTCCGCGCGAGCTGATCTATCGTTCGCGTCTGGCCCGGGCCCGCGCCCTGCTGGCGCACACCGAGCGCTCGATCACCGAGGTCGCCGCCGAGTGCGGCTTCGCCTCGCCGTCGCACCTGGCCTCGCGCTTCCGTGTCGCCGAGGGCTGTTCGCCGCGTCGCTATCGGGCGCGATTGCGGCACGGGTGACGGATGTTGCGTCGGTGATGAAGGTGTGGCGAGACGGTCGTCGGCTAGTCTGGAGATCGTCCTCATCCACCGGAGATCATCATCATGTCCAACCCCTATCCACGGACCGATTTCGAGCAGGTCGCCGCGACCTGGGACGACAACCCGTTGATCCGGGAGCTTGCACGGGCGGTCCGTCTCGCCCTGGCCGGTCATTGCGCGCCGCGTCCGGGGATGCGGGTGCTCGACTACGGTTGCGGCACCGGTCTGGCGGCGCTCGCGCTCGCCGCCGAGGTGGCCGAGGTCGAGGGCTGGGACAGCAGCCCCGGCATGCTCGCCGAACTCGAGGCCAAGCGGCGCGCCGCCGGGGTCGACAACCTCCGCATCCGCCAGGTCGATCTGGTCGACGAGCCGGCCCCGGCCAGCGACTTCGATCTGATCCACTCGGCGATGGCGCTGCATCACGTGCCCGACGTCGGTGCCATGATCGCGCGCCTTGCCGGCCTCCTGGTCCCGGGCGGAACGCTCTTCCTGGTCGACCTCGATTGCGAGGACGGCAGCTTCCACGCCGATCACGAGGGCGTCTGTCACCACGGCTTCGAGCGTGAGTGGATCGCCGAGACGCTCGCCGCCGCCGGGCTGGAACGGATCCGGGTGGAGACCGCGCACCGCCTGGTCAAGCCCGATGCCGCCGGGGTCGGGCGCCGCTACTCGATGTTCTGCGCCAGCGCGGTGCGGGGCTGAGTTTCAGCTTCCAGTCGCCAGCGGTCAGTTTCCAGTCGCCAGCGGTCAGCTTCCAGTCGCCAGCGGTCAGCTTCCAGTCGCCAGTCGCCAGCCGCCAGCCGCCAGCCGCCAGCCGCCAGCCGCCAACCGCCAACCGCCAACCGCCAGCCGTCAGTCGTCAGCCGCCAGCGATCAGCCGCCAGCGGTCAGTTGTTAGCCACCAGCGGGGAGCTAGCCAACCAACTGTCGAGCATGCGCGCCCACCGGCGGCTGGAAGCTGACCGCTGGCGGCTGACGACTGACGCCTGCTCCCCCGACACACGGGTTTCTCGATCGCCCGACAATCGCATAGGATCTGCATCCGCTTCTGATGCTCGAAGGAGATGTTGCGCATGGCGATCCTGATCCTGGGTCTGGTCCTCTTTCTCGGTGGGCACTCGGTGTCCATCTTTGCCCCCGAGTGGCGCGCGCGCGCGGTGGCGCGTATCGGTGAGTTGCCGTGGAAGGCGCTCTACGCGCTGTTTGCGCTGTTCGGCTTCCTGGTGCTGGTGTGGGGCTACGGGTTGGCGCGTCAGGCGCCGATCCCGCTCTATGACCCGCCGGTCTGGCTGCGTCATATCAATCTGCTGCTGATGCTGCCGGTGTTCACCCTGCTGCTCGCGGCCTATCTGCCGGGTCGCATCCAGCACACCCTCAAGCACCCGATGCTGGTTGCGGTGAAGCTGTGGGCGCTGGCGCACCTGCTGGCCAACGGTACCCTGGCCGATGTGCTGCTGTTTGGCGGCTTCCTCGCCTGGGCGGTGGCCGATCGCATCTCGCTCAAGCGTCGTCCCGCGCCCAGGGTCTATGGCATGCCGGCCTCGCCCGTCAACGATGCACTCGCCATCGTCGGCGGTCTGGTACTCTATCTTGCGTTCATGTTCTGGCTGCATCGGGCGCTGCTGGGAGTGGCCCCGATCGGTTGAGGCGGAGGCGCCGATGCGACAGGTCAGGGTACAGCACGAGCCGCTCGACCCACTGGCCGAGCAGGCCGTGTTCAACGACACCGACGGACGGGTCGGCGCGGTGGTGAGCTTCACCGGGCTGATGCGCGAGTTCGGCGCCGAGGGTGCGGTCGACGGCATGTTCCTCGAGCACTACCCGGGCATGACCGAGCAGGCGCTCGATGCGCTCGCCGCGCAGGCCGAGCAGCATTGGCCATTGACCGCTCTGGTCTTGGTGCACCGGGTCGGTTGGCTCGCCCCGGGTGATCCGATCGTCTTCGTCGGGGTGAGCAGCGCGCATCGCGCGGCGGCCTTTCGCGCCTGTGAGTTCCTGATCGACGCCCTCAAGACCCGTGTCCCGCTGTGGAAAAAGGAGACGAGCGGTACGGCTGAACGCTGGGTCGAGGCCCGTGACAGCGATGAGGTCGCGGCGCGGCGCTGGACCGAGGCGACGGCCCGCGACCCGGAGTGAGCGCCCTTGGGCGAGGCGCAGCCGTCGTCTCTGCCCGCTATCTGACACGCGTGTCTGGATCTCCACTCCGCACGTTTCGCCTCGGCGTACAAGGATGGTGGCCGTGCCCGGCTCGATCCCGCTGTCGAGACAGACGGGCTGGAGGCGAAGCCGCTGCGCGTACGGTCGATCCGGGACGCACTGAGCGCATCCGCGCGCGCCGGAGCCGAGGTATGCTGCGACAAGACATGGCGCAAGCCGCCATCGACCAGACGGCCCTGGAGATCTACTGGGCCGGTCTCGACGGTCGACTGATCGAGGTCAATACCACCGTCGAGCGGTTGACCGGCGTGGGGCGCGAGCGGCTGATCGGCCAGCCGGTCGCCAGCATCGACATGAGTCTCGATGCCGCGGCCTGGTCGGTGCTCGTCGCGCGTCTGCATCAGGCGCGTCACGAGCGGCGTGAGGGCGTACACCGGCGCGTCGAGGGCGAGGACTGTGCCGTCGAGGTGACGCTGTCTCTGGTCGAGTGCGACGGTCAGCCCCTGGTGTGCGCCTTCGCCCTTGAGGTTGCTCCTCGCAGCGCGGTCGAGCTGGCGCTGCGTGAGAGCGAACAGCGGTTGCGCTCGCTGATCAACGCCACCCCCGACATCATCTGCTTCAAGGACGGCGAGGGACGCTGGCTGGAGGCCAACGACGCCGATCTCGCGCTGTTCTCGCTCACCACCGTCGACTATCGCGGCAAGACCGACGCCGAGCTGGCCGAGTTCACCGATCCCTGCTACCGCGACGCCTTCCTCGCCTGTGAGTCGAGCGACGAGATCGCCTGGTGCGCCGGCCGGCTGTCGCGCGCCGAGGAGCGGATCACCCGACCGGACGGGGTGACCAAGGTCTACGACGTGATCAAGGTGCCGGTGTTCGAGGACGACGGCCGACGCAAGGGGTTGATCGTGCTCGGGCGCGACATCACCGAACGCGACTGCTACGAGCGTGCGCTGCGCGACAGTGAGGAGCGTTTTGCACTGGCGATGCGCGGCAGCGATGCCGGGCTGTTCGACTGGGACCTGCGCACCCGGCAGATCTATCTGTCGGCGCGCTGGAAATCGATGCTCGGCTACGCCGAGCGCGAACTGCCCGACCGGCTCGAGACCTGGGAGCAACTGGTCGACCCCAGGGATCGCGAGCGCTGCTGGCGACTGCTGCGCGACTACATGAATGGACGCTGCGACGACTTCAACCTCGAGATGCGGATGCGTCACAAGGAGGGCCATTGGGTCGATGTCCTGTCCCGCGCCTATCTGGTACGCGACCAGCGCGGTCGCGCGTTGCGCATGGTCGGCACCCATCTCGATATCTCCGCGCTCAAGCAGGCACAGCGTCAGGCCGAGACCGAGCGCAACCGTGCCAAGCAGTATCTCGACATCGCCGGGGTGATGTTCCTCGCACTCGACCTCGACGGCCACATCCTCTCGGTCAACCCGCGTGGCTGTAACGTGCTCGGTTGTGCCGAGTCGGAGCTGATCGGGCTCGACTGGTTCGCCCGCTTCCTGCCGCCGGGCGAGCGCGAGCGGCGTCACGGGCTGTTTCGCAAGATGCTCTCGGGCGCCCACCCGGAGACCGCCCTGACCGATGGTCCGATCCTGACCGCGCGTGGCGAGGAGCGGCTGATCGCCTGGCACCACAACCTGGTGCGCGATGGCGAGGGCACGGTGATCGGCACCCTGTCATCGGGCGAGGACGTCACCGAGCGCCGGCTCGCCGAGCGCGCGTTGCACGAGGAGCGTGCATTCCTGCAGCACGTGATCGACGGTATCGACGATCCGATCATGGTGATCGGGGCCGATCACCGCGTGCTGCGGATGAATCGCGTCGCCCAGCGTCTCGCCGCGGTCGATGATGCCGAACTGCACGAGTGCGGCTGCTACCAGCTCGCCCCCCATCCCTGCCTGCCCGAGGATCCGCTGTGCCCATTGCACGCCATCCTCGAGAGCGGTGAGCCGTGCAAGATGCTGCGCCACCATCGGTTGCCCGACGGCGGCGTGCGTCAGTTCGAGGTCGCTGCCAGTCCGCTGCTCGACGACGCCGGCGAGGTGATCGGCATCATCGAGGTGTCGCGCGACATCAGCGACCATCTCGAACTGCTCGACCGATTGCGCGAGCGCGAGAACAGCTATGCCCACCTCGCCCATCACGACCCGCTCACCGGGCTGCCCAACCGGCTGCTGTTCGCCGACCGGCTCGAGCAGTCGATCCGACTGGCGCACCGCGAGCACACCCGGCTGGCGGTGCTGTTCATCGATCTCGACGGCTTCAAGCATGTCAACGACAGCTTTGATCACAGCTATGGCGATCAGGTGCTCAAGGTGGTGGCGGGGCGGCTGCGGGCGCAGTTTCGCGAGGGCGATACCCTGGCGCGGATGGGCGGCGACGAGTTCACCCTGATCCTCAACGGCATCGCCCATCAGGACGACGCGGCACGGGTGGCACGCGCCATCCTGCAACTGTTCAAGGATCCCTTCGAGGTCGGTGAGCACTCGGTGTTTCTCGGCGCGAGCATCGGCATCAGCCTCTATCCCGAGCACGGCGCGCGCGCCGAGGACCTGGTGCGCAATGCCGACGCGGCCATGTATCGCGCCAAGGACGAGGGCCGCAACGGCTTCCGCTACTACTCCGAGGAGCTCACCGCGCGCGCCTTCGAACGCGTGCTGCTCGAATCGAGCCTGCACCGTGCCCTGGAGCGGAATGAGCTCGAACTCTTCTACCAGCCGCAGCTCGACCTGGTGAGCGGCGAGCTACGCGGGCTCGAGGCGTTGGTGCGTTGGCGTCATCCCGAGATGGGGCTGGTCTCGCCCGGCAAGTTCATCCCCCTGGCCGAGGAGTCGGGGATCATCATCGTCATGGGTGAGTGGATCCTCGAGCATGCCTGCACCCAGATGCGTGCCTGGCAGCAGGGCGGGCTGCTCGACGAGGGGGTGCTGATCAGCGTCAACCTCTCGCCCAAGCAGTTCGATCAGCACGCGCTCAGCGAGATGGTCGGCGGTATCCTCACCCGCACCGGTCTGTCCCCGGCGGGACTCGAGCTGGAGATCACCGAGTCGACGATGATGCGCTCGATCGAGCGCACCCGACACGTGCTCGGCGCACTGCGCGCGCTCGGCGTGAAGATCGCCATCGACGACTTCGGGACCGGCTACTCCTCGCTGATCCAGCTCAAGCGACTGCCGCTCACCAAGCTCAAGATCGACAAGTCCTTCGTCTCCGACATCCCCGACGACGCCAACGACGTGGCCATCGCCAAGGCGATCATCGCGCTCGCCAGCAGCCTCTCGCTGGAGGTGCTGGCCGAGGGGGTGGAGACGCGCGAACAGCAGGACTTCCTCACCCGCGAGGGCTG
Organism: Marichromatium sp. AB32; assembly: GCF_003718675.1. Classification (NCBI taxonomy): domain Bacteria; kingdom Pseudomonadati; phylum Pseudomonadota; class Gammaproteobacteria; order Chromatiales; family Chromatiaceae; genus Marichromatium; species Marichromatium sp. AB32. The sequence goes on along the minus strand of NZ_RHFJ01000006.1, from coordinate 27,258 downwards.
TCATACCGGACAGGGCTATCTGTTCTCGCGCCCGCTCGAGAGGGCGGCGATCGAGCGCTTCCTGCTAGCCCTGAGGCGGGGTGGCTGAGTCCTCGGCGGCATTGGCCTGGCGCGGATCGCTGGCCTCGGTGCGCTGCGGTACCGGTGCGATCGAGCGCAGCCGCAGGTGCAGCGCGGCCTTGGCCAGCAGATGGGCGCTCACCGGCGCGGTGATGAAGAGAAACAGCGTCACCAGCAGCTCGTGCAGGCTCAGCCCCTCGCCGCGGGTGCTGAAATAGACCATCGAGGCGATCAGCAGGCTGCCGACACCGAGCGTGGTGGCCTTGGTCGGGCCGTGCAGCCGGGTGTAGAAGTCCTCGAGCCGCGCCAGTCCGAGCGAGCCGATGAAGGTGAAGAGCGCGCCGATCAGGATCAGCGCCGAGAGGATGATTTCGAGCATCTTGGCCTCACTCGATGATATCGCCGCGCAACAGATACTTGCACAGCGCCACGGTGCCGACGAACCCCATCATCGCGATCAGCAGCGCGGCCTCGAAATAGAGCGCGCTGCCGAGATGGATGCCGAGCAGCACCAGCAACGCCACGGTGTTCACGTACAGGGTGTCGAGGGCGAGGATGCGGTCCGGCTGGTCAGGGCCGTAGAGCAGGCGCAGCAGGGCCATCACGAAGGCCGCGGCCACCAGCAGGAAGGCGATACTCACAGCGGTGCTCAGCATGGTTCGAAGACCTCCTGCAAGGGGGTTTCATAGCGGTGCTTGATGGTCGCGACCAGCGCCTCGGGATCGTCGACGTCGAGCGCGTGCACCACCAGCGTGGCGCGATCCGGACTCAGCCAGGCCGAGACCGTCCCCGGGGTCAGCGAGATGGTGTTGGCCAGCAGGCTGATACCGAGTTCCGAGCGCAGCGCCAAGGGCACCTCGACGAAGCCCGGTTTCACCCGGCGCGGGCCGCGCACGATCAGCCAGGCCACCCCCAGGTTGGCGACGAGGATGTCATAGAGCAGCACCAGCACGAAGCGCAGCAGGGTCAGCGGCTTGTGCACCCGTACCCGATCGGGCCAGAAGCGCAGGGTGAAGATCGGGATCAGCCAGCCGAGCAGCAGGCCGAGCAGCACGTGGCCGAACGACAGGCTGTTGACCAGCAGCAGCCAGATCACCGTCAGCGCCGGGGTGAGCAATGGATGGGGCAGCAGTCGCAGCTTCATCGTGCATGGGCCTCCATGTCGCCGCCGAGCACCGTCTCGACATAGTGTTCGGGCACGAGCAGCTGCTCGGCGGTGGCCTGGGTGAAGGCGCTGAGCGGACCGGCCCCCAGCGTCAGCCCGATGCACAGCGCGAGCAGCGCGGTGGCGGGCAGCAGCTCGGCGCGACCGGGCGTGGCCGCTGGCGGCTCGCCGGGACCGGCGCGCAGCAGCAGCAGGCTGCCGCTGCGCGCCAGGGCGACGATGCCGAGCAGCCCCGAGGTCAGCACCACGGCGAGGATCCAGGCCATCGCCGGGTCGTCGAGCGCGGCGCGCAGCACCATCAGCTTGCCGAGGAAGCCGGAGAAGGGCGGTAGCCCCGCCACCAGGATCGCGGCGATGAAGAAGAGCGTGCCGACCTGTCCGGCATGGGGCATCGTCGGGGCGTCGATCAGGCGGTCGCCGGCTGCGCCGCGGCGTCGGGCGATGCCTTCGGCGAGCAGATAGAAGGCGCCGGTGGCGAGCGTGGTGTGGACCAGATAGTAGAGTGCGGCGGCGATGCTGTCGCGATCGCCGAGTGCGATGGCGGTCAGCAGCACCCCGATCGAGACCAGCACCAGATAGCCGATCTGGATCCGCAGCGTGGTGCTCGCCAGGGCACCGAGGCTGCCGAGCGCCATGGTCACCAGCGCCAGCGGCAACAGCCAGGGATCGAGCAGCCCGGCCAACTCCCCGGCGCCATCACCGAACCACAGCGTCTGGATGCGCAGGATGGCGTAGATCCCGACCTTGGTCATCACCGCGAACAGCGCCGCCACCGGCGCCGAGGTCGCGGCATAGGCCGTGGGCAGCCACAGATAGAGCGGGAAGAGTGCGGCCTTGAGCGCGAACACCGCGAACAGCAGCAGCGCGCCGGCACGAGCCAGTCCGAGTTCGTCGGGGCCGAGGGCGGCGAGCTTGCCGGCCAGATCGGCCATGTTGAGCGTCCCGGTGACGCCGTAGAGGGTCCCGGCGGCGAACAGGAACAGCGTCGAGCCGACCAGGTTGACCACCACGAAGTGCAGTCCGGCGCGGGTCCGCTCGGCACCGCCGCCGTGCAGCAGCAGGCCGTAGGAGGCCAGCAGCAGCACCTCGAAGAAGACGAACAGGTTGAACAGGTCGCCGGTGAGAAAGGCGCCGCAGAGTCCGAACAGCTGCAGCTGGAACAGCGGCTGGAAGTGACGGCTGCCGGCATCGGTGCCGCGGATCGCGTAGAGCAGCGCGAACAGCGCGAGCAAGGCGGTCAGCAACACCATCCAGGCGCTGAGCCGGTCGGCCACCAGGACGATGCCATAGGGCGCCGGCCAGTCACCGAGCTGGTAGGTCAGCACGCTGCCGTCGGCGACGGCGAGCAGCAGCGCCAGCGCCACCCCGACCTGGGCGAGTACCGCCACCAGGTTGAGTCGCCGACGCACCGTCAGCGGCAGGGCGCGGCGCACCAGCAGCAACAGGGCACCGGCGAGCAGCGGCAGCAGCAGCGGGAGGATCACCAGATGACTCACGCGCGTCCCTCCTCGTCGGCGTGACCGTCGACATGGTCGTTGCCGAGCTCGGCGCGGGCCTTGAGCGAGAGCATGATCACGAAGGCGGTCATCGCGAAGCTGATGACGATGGCGGTGAGCACCAGCGCCTGGGGCAGCGGGTCGGCATAGCCGGGCGCCTGGGCGTCGATCACCGCCGGCTGACCGATGGTCAGTCGGCCGGTGGCGAAGAGGAACAGGTTGACCCCGTAGGAGAGCAGGGTCAGGCCCATCACCACCGGGAAGGTCCGGGCGCGCAGCACCAGATAGACCCCGCAGGCGGTGAGCAGGCCGATGAGGATGGAGATCAGGGCTTCCATATCAGTCAGTCTCGCTCCTGGGCGGCGGCGCTGCGCATCAGCCCGAGATGGATCAGGATCAGCAGGGTCGAGCCGACCACCACCAGATAGACGCCGAGGTCGAAGGCCATCGCCGAGGCCAGCTCGAAGTCGCCGACCAGCGGCCAGTGCACATGGCTGAAGGTCGAGGTGAGGAAGGGATAGCCGAAGACGAAGCTCGCCATGCCGGTGAGGGTGCCCACCAGCAGGCCGGCGGCGATCAGCGGATGCATGTTGCCGTTGAGCCGGCGGTGGGTCCACTCCACGCCATTGGTCAGGTACTGCATGATCAGCGCCACGGCGGTGATCAGCCCGGCGATGAAGCCGCCGCCGGGCTGGTTGTGACCGCGCAGGAAGATGAACGCCGAGACCAGCAGCGCCAGCGGCAGCAGCAGCCGGGTGAGCGCGGCCATGATGCTCGGGTGCAGGTCCCAGTTCCAGGGGCGGCCATGGGGATCGAGCGTCATTCCGGGCAGGCGCAGCCCCTTGAGCATGGCGTAGATGCCGAGCCCGGCGAGCGCCAGCACGGTGATCTCGCCGAGGGTGTCGAAGCCGCGGAAGTCGACCAGGATGACGTTGACCACGTTGCTGCCGCCACCGCCTGGCACGCTGTGCTCCAGGAAGTATCCGGAGATGGTCTCGCCGGGACGGGTGAGGATGCCCCAGGCGAGCGCCGCGGTGCCGAGACCGGCGATCGCGGCGAGCGCGAGATCGCGAATCCGACGCACCCGCGAGGACTCGGCCGGGGTGTGCTGGGGCAGGAAGTAGAGCGCCAGCAACAGCAGCACGATGGTCACCACCTCGACCGAGAGCTGGGTGAGGGCGAGGTCCGGGGCCGAGAACTTGGCGAAGATCAGCGCAACCAGCAGCCCCAGCACCCCGATCACGATCAGCGCGGTGAAACGCTGCCGGTGCAGCGCGGTGGTGGCGATCGCCCCGGCGCCGAGTCCGAGGGCGACGATCAGGCTGATGCCGTCGGCCGGGACCAGGGTCGCCGGTCCGGTGAGCGGGGCGGTGACGCCGAGCATGCCGACGGCGCCGAGGCTGAGCGCGCTGATCAGCAGCAGCGCCACCATGCGTTGCAGTGAGCCGGTGTCGAGCGCGGCGGTGACGGCGCGCGCCGCGGCGATCACCGTGCGCTGGGTCCATCCGAACAGCACCCCGGCATCGATCAGGCCCTCGTGACGAGCGGCGACCATGAACAACGGCCGGCGCGCGGCATAGATCAGCAGGCCACCGAGCAGCGCGATCACACTCATCGCAAAGGCCGAGTTGAAGCCGTGCCAGATCGCCAGGTCATGGGCCGGTGAGTTGGACTGCAGCACGCTGTCGGCGGCGATTGCGAGCAAGGGTTCGACGGTGAGTGTCGGGAGGATGCCGACCAGCAGACAGATCGCCACCAGGATCTCCACCGGCACCTTCATCCAGTGCGGTGGCTCGTGCGGGGTGCGCGGCAGGTCGTGCGGCTCGCCGTTGAAGAAGACGTCGTGGATGAAGCGCAGCGAATAGGCCACCGCCAGCGCGCTGGCGAGCACCACGGTCACCGGCAGCACCCAGCTCCAGGCGCTCTGGTCGAAGAAGTTGGCCGCCTCGGCGAAGAACATCTCCTTGGAGAGGAAGCCGTTGAACAGCGGCACCCCGGCCATCGACGCCGAGGCCACCATCGCCAGGGTGGCGGTATAGGGCATGAAGCGCCACAGCCCGTTGATCCGGCGCATGTCACGGGTGCCGCACTCGTGATCGATGATGCCGGCGGCCATGAACAGCGAGGCCTTGAAGGTGGCGTGGTTGATGATGTGGAAGACACCGGCGACCGCCGCCAGCGGGGTGCCGATGCCGAACAGCAGGGTGATCAGACCGAGGTGGCTGACCGTCGAGTAGGCCAGCAGCCCCTTGAGATCGTGCTTGAACAGCGCGATCCCGGCGCCGATCAGCAGGGTGGTGAGCCCGGCGCCGATCACCAGCGCGCTCCACAGCGGCGTGCCCGAGAGCGCCGGGAACAACCGCGCGAGCAGGAAGATGCCCGCCTTGACCATGGTCGCCGAGTGCAGATAGGCCGACACCGGGGTCGGCGCGGCCATTGCCCGCGGCAGCCAGAAATGGAAGGGGAACTGCGCCGACTTGGTGAAGGCGCCGAGCAGCACCAGCACCAGCATCGGGGTGTAGAGCGGGTGGGCGCGGATCGCTTCACCCGAGGCGAGGATCACCGAGAGCTCGTAGCTGCCGGCGATCTCGCCGAGCAGCAGGAAGCCACCGAGCAGTGCCAGACCGCCGAGACCGGTGACGGTGAGCGCCATGCGCGCGCCCTGGCGGGCGTCCTGGCGATGGCGCCAATAGCTGATCAGCAGGAACGAGGAGAGGCTGGTCAGCTCCCAGAACATCAGCAGCAGGATCAGGTTCTCGGCCAGCACGATGCCGAGCATCGAACCCATGAACAGCAGCAGATAGGCGTAGAAGCGCCCCATGCAGTCGTCCGCGTCGAGATAGTAGCGGGCATAGAGGATGACCAGCAGGCCCATGCCGAGGATCATCAGGGCGAACAGCAGCCCGAGACCGTCGAGACGGAATACCAGGTCGAGCCCCAGCCCCGGCATCCAGGGCAGGCGTTGAATCAGGGTCTCGCCGGCAAAGGGCACCGGCAGGCTCGGCAGCAGGCAGGCCAGCGCCAGGGCGGTTACCGCCCCGGCCATCCAGGCCGAGCGCAAACGTCCGTAACGAGAGACCCACCCGGTCAGAGCGGCCCCCAGAAAGGGGACGAGGACGACGAGTGTCAGGTTCATGATGAGTATTGAGAATGCGAGGCGTTGATCGGATCGCAGCGATCAAGCATACCATCGCTCGAACGCTGCGCGAGTGCTGTTTTCATCATCGGCTCCGGGGTTGGCCGGATTCCTGCTATGCTTGGCCGCCGAGCGCCTGTCGCCGCCCGACCCCCGCCGGCGACGCCGATCCCGTCCCTAGCCGGAACCGACGCGATGCCCAATCCGACACCGATCGCCACGCGCGCGCTGGCCGAGCGCGCCGGGGTGGCGATGCTCTATCTGCTCGCCGCCAGTGCCTTCCTCTCCACCGCGCTCGCCTCGATCGCGATGGCCGGGCTGGCGTTGGCCTTCGTGCTTGCGCCGCCCGCGCCCCGAGCCCCCTGGCACTGGTCGCCCGCGTCCCTGGCGGTGGTGGCGCTCTGTCTGCTGGTGGTGGCGCGCGCCGCCGTCGCCGCGCTCGACCCGTCGGTGCCACACGGGCTGCTGTGGGAGAGTGCGCTCGACTGGTGCAAGCTGCTGCTGTTCATCCCCTTCGCCCACTTCCTCGCCGGGGAGCGCCCACGTGCCCTGCGCCTGCTCGGGCTGGCCCTCGCCGGTCTCGCCCTGGGGATGCTGTGGCGGCTCGACTGGGGGCTGCTGGCGAGCGATCCGGGCGCCTTCCTCGGTGAGCGCGACCAGTACGGCTTCACCGCCATCGCCACCGGACTCTATACCGGCTCGGCCCTGCTCGGGCTGATGCTGATGCGCGAGCGCCTGCTCGCGCGTGCCGCCCGAGCGTTTCCCCGTTGGTCGCTGATCCTGGCCTGGGGGCTGTTGCTGGGCCTGTTCGCCCTCGGTTTCCTGCAGAGCCAGTCGCGCGGCAGCTGGGTCGCCTGGCTGCCGGCGCTGCTGCTCGGTCTGGTGCTCGCCGCCCCGGCGCGCGCCCGGCTCGATGGTCGGGTGCTGCGCCGCGCGCTGTGGATCGCCGTGCTCGCCGCAGTGGTGCTGGTGCTGGTCGCCTTCCAGGCCGACGACCTGCTGTGGCGCATGCGCGAGGACCTGGCCTGGATCAGCGGCGCGCGCGAGGGCACCGCCGCCTCCTCGCTCGGCCAGCGCTGGAGCGCCCAGCTGATCGGGCTCTCGCTGTGGCTCGATCAGCCCTGGTTCGGCTGGGGACCGGGGCTCAGTCAGTGGTTGATGGACCTCAGCGGCGACCCTGGGGTGCGCGATGGCGCCGGGGTGGCACTGCGCCATCTGCACAATACCTATCTCGAGGTGCTGGTGCAGTTCGGCGTCGCCGGTCTGTTCTGCTGCGCCCTGCTCACCCTGGCGTTGCTGACCGCCTCCTGGCGCGGTTGCGCCGGTGATCGCCTGCTGCGCGCACTGCTGATCGCGCTCTGGTGCTATCTGCTGCTGTGGGAGTTGACCAACTACCGCATGGTGCGTCACGACTGGCTGATGTACTGGATCCTGCTCGCCGGGCTGAGCCAGGGGCTGGGTCGACGCCTCAATCGGGCGGGTTGAGCGGCGGCAGCCCGCCGCGCCGCCTCGGGCGGGCCGGGCGGTGTGCGCGTCGTCCGCTGGCGAGCCGGCGCGCCAGCGCGCGCTGCCAGCGACTGAACACCACCCGCTGGGCGCCGTAGCGCGCTGCCTCCAGTCGCGCCACCAGCCGCGTCAGTGCGGTGCGATCGGCGCCGGGCGCGGTGGCGAGCAGCGCCGCGACCACCTCGGGTCGACCGCGCCGTCCGCCATCGGGCAGCGCCGGGGCGAGCCGTGCCAGCCAGGTCTCCGGGGTGGTGGCGGTGCGCGCGCGCAGCAGCCCCAGGCGCAACCGCCAGCCGCCGGGCAGACCGGCCCACAATCCCGCCCATAGCCTCTCGCCGAGGCCGAGGATGCGCAGACGCACGCGCTCGAGCGCGCCCGTCAAGCGTCCAGCTGGGGGGCGGGTGAGCACCGCCCACCAATAGCCGGCGAGCACCAGCAGCACCGCGCTCACCGCCATCCATGCCGGGTGCCAGTGGATCGCGGGCCGGGAGGGCGGCGCGCCGTTCGTCACCTGCAGGGTGCGTAGCGGGGTGCGCGCCAGCTCGCCGCGCTCGCGCGCGATGTCCCACCAGGCCACCCGGATCTCGGGGAGCAGCAGCCGACCGGCGTGCTGCGCCACCAGGGTATGGGTCTCGATGCGGGTGGCGAGGAGCTGTCGTCCATCGGGCGAGAGACGGGTGTCGACCTGTGCGCGCTCGCGATAGACGCGGATGCCGTCGACCCCGGCGAGCTGGTCGGCGAGCACGGGGAGCTGCTCGCCGCTGGTGCCGGTCGCCGAGAGTTCGAGCCGCAGTCTCAGCGGCTCGCCCGGGGCCACCGGACCCTCGGGTGTCAGGCTGGAGGTGAGGGTCAGTGCGCGCGCCGGTAGCCAGGGCTCGATACCGGGCGCCGGCGGGCGGACCCGCAGCCTGAGCGGGCGCTCGCTGCCGACCTCGAAGGTGCCGCCGGCATGGCTGCCGCTGAGCCGCAGGGGGCCGGCGTCGAGCCGCCCCGGGCGCAGCGGCAGCAGGGCGAACACCAGGGTGTTGATGGTGGTGCCGTCGCCCGCGCGTCTGGGCGGCTCGGTGTGGAGTCGGCGCAGCAGCACGGTCCCGGGGCGTGGCGGCTCGAGCCCGATCCGGGTCGGTTGTTCATCGCCGCTCAGGCGCAGCCGCAGCAGCACCGGCTGATGGACATAGGGACTCGAGGTCTCGATCGACCAGCTGAGCCGGTAGTCGGGGGCACGGCTGGTGGTCGGTGGCTGGGTGGGCCAGGCAGGGCGTTGGCCGGCCTGCCAGGGTGGCGGCCAGGGCGGCTGGAACTGGGCGCCGGCCTGAGCGCACCAGAGCAGGGCGAGGGCGGTGAGTGGGGCGATCGACCTCACCATGGGCGGGTCTCCCGATAGCGCAGCGGTTGTTCGCGCAGCCGGCGCAGCTCCTCGAGCCGGAACTGGTTGCGGATCAGCAGCGCCGGGTCGCCCTGGAGGCGCTCGAGTCGTTGCTCCAGGGTGGCGTCGGGGTCGAGCGGCCCGGGCAGGTCGCCGGTCTCCGCTGGGGGGGCGTCCTCGCCGGGGGCCGTCTCGTCCGGCCCGCTCCCCGGCAGGTCGAGCCCCGGCTGCGCGCCGTCCGGGCCGCGCCGCTGGCCCTCGCCCGGTTGTGCGGCGCGCTCGCCGGTCTCGCCCTGCTCGCCCGCGCCTCGGTCGGGCGCCTGCTCGCCCGCGCTGCCCCGGTCTCGCGCGTCCGCGGGGGCCGTGCCCGGGGTGGTCGGACCCTGGTCGCCGCCGTCACCGTCCTCGCGGCCCGTCTCCGGTGTCGCGTCGTCCGTGTCACCCTGGTCGGTCTCGGTCTCGGTCTCGGTCTCGGTCTCGTCGGCGCGACCGGTGTGCTCGCGGTCGCCGTCGTCCGCACCATCGCCGCTCCCGTCGGCCGCCCCGCTCTCGCCGTCGTCCTCCCCGTTGCCCGCCGTCGTCGATTCGGCTCGACCCGCATCCTCCGAGCGATCACCCTGACCAGACTGCTCCGACTGCTCCGACTGCTCCGACTGCTCCGACTGCTCCGACTGCTCCGACTGCTCCGACTGCTCCGACTGCTCCGACTGCTCCGACTGCTCCGACTGCTCCGACTGCTCCGACTGCTCCGATGCTTCAGACTGTTCCTGCTGTTCCTGCTGTTCCTGCTGTTCCTGGTTCTCGTCCTCTTCCTCCTCCTCGGGTTCGAGCCGGGCGAGCAGGGCGCGGGTGAGGGCGAGGTTGTGCGCGGCGTCGGCGTCCTCCGGATCGAGCCGCAGCGCCTCGCCGTAGGCGGTGGCGGCGCCGGCGTAGTCGCCGAGCTGGAAGCGGGCGTTGCCCTGGTTGTAGTGCGCCGCGCTGCCGTGCTCGCCGGTCTCGGCGGCCTCGGTGAAGGCGCGTTCGGCCTCCTGGTAGCGCTCGGCGCGATAGAGTGCGACACCGCGTCGGTAGGGATCGCTGAAGCCCTCGGCGGCGGCGGCGTAGTCGCCGGCGAGATAGTCGCCATAGGCGCGCTGGGCACGGTTCTCGAACCAGTCGGCGGCGCCCGCTGCGGTGCCGAGACCGAGCAGCAGCGCGAGTATCGTGCGCCTGCTCAAGACCCACCCCCTGGACGCCGCCAGGGATGGCGGAACTCGGCCAGTACCAGCAGCGCGAGGACGATCAGGGGGATCCAGAAGCGCTCGTTCCAGATCCGCGTCCGTTCGTCACCGGCCGCGGCGGATCGCGCCCGCTCGGCACTGGCGTCGAGCAGTGCGCGGGTGTCGGCCTCGCCGTGGACCGCTTCGCGGTAGCGCCCGTCGCCGGCCACGGCGAGCGCCTCGAGCCGCTCGGGTTCGAGCGTCGAGCGCACCGGTTGACGGGTCGGGTCCATGGGGTCGCGCACCCAGCCGCCCTGGGGCGCGGGCACCAGCGCACCCTGCTCGGTGCCGACGCCGAGGACGTGCAGGCGGATGCCGCGCGCGGCGAGCGCGCGTACCTGCTCGAGCGGCAGCGGGGTGGCGAAGTCGCCGTCGGAGATCAGCAGGATGGCGCGCGCGCCATCGGCCGGCAGCGGGTCGAGCAGCTGTGCGGCACGTTCGAGCGCGCCCTCGAGGTTGCTGCCCTGGAGCTGGGGGCTGGCCAGGTCGGTGGCGAGCACGGGCAGGCGCGAGAGCAGGGTGGCGCTGTCCTCGGTGATCGGGGCGAGCACGTGCGGGACCGAGGCGAAGGCGATCAGACCGAGACGGTGATGGCGATTGGCGCGGATCAGGTCCTCGAGTTCCTGGCGGGCGCGCCCGAGCCGGTCGGGGGCGAGATCGGTGCAGCGCATCGAGCGCGACACGTCGAGCAGCACCAGCAGGTGATTGCCGGGGTGGAACAGCCGCACCTCCTGATAGCCCCAGCGCGGCCCGGCGAGGGTGAGCACCAGCAGGGCCCAGAGCAGCGTCCAGCGGCGCAGTGGGTGGCCCCGTCGTCCCGGCCTCGACGGCGCGACCAGCAGGTGCGGCAGCAGATGGGCGTCGGCATAGGCGCGCAACGCCGTCGGCGCGCCTGCCAGCGGCGCGCGGCGGCGGCGCCACCACCACAGCGCCGGGATCGCCAGCAGCCCGAGCAGCCACAGCGGTTCGGCCAGGTGCGGTCCGCCGACGCTCATGACGCCACCCCGCGATCCCGGATCCCCAGCGCGAGCAGGGCCGCCAGCGCGAGCAGCAGCGGCCAGCGGTAGAGCGGCTGGGGCAGGTAGAGGGTGCGCGCCTCGCTCGCGGTCTTCTCGAGCCCGTCGATCTGCGCCGAGATGCGCGCCAGGGCGTCGCCGTCGGTGGCGCGGAAATAATCGCCGCCGGTGAGGGCGGCGATCGCGCGCAGCGTCTCCTCGTCCATGGTGAGGTCGTCGCGATAGCGGATCTGTCCCTCCTCGCGGATCGGGATGCGCTGCTGCTGGCTGCCGACGCCGATGACATGGATGCGGATGCCGTAGTGCGCGGCCAGTCGCGCCGCCTCGCGCGGGTCGAAGCCGCCGGCGTTGTTGTCGCCGTCGGCAATCAGCAGCAGCACCCGCGAGCCGGCGGGCCGCTCGCGCAGCTTGAGCGTGCCGAGTGCGATGGCGTCGCCCAGCGCGGTGGCCGCGCCCGCGATCCCGGGGACCAGGTCGGCGAGCTGCTGGCGTACCGCGGTGCGGTCGAGGGTCAGCGGCGCGAGCACGAAGGCCTGGGCGCCGAACAGGATCAACCCCACGCGGTCGCCGCTGCGCCCGGCGACGAAACGATCCATCACCGTGCGCACCACCTGCATGCGATCGAGCTGGCGCCCGTCGCCGAGGTCGAGCGCGGCCATCGAGTGCGAGGCGTCGACAGCGAGCATCAGGTCGTAGCCCGGGGTGCTGATCTCGGTGTGCGGGGTGAGCCACTGCGGGCGGGTGAGCGCGGCGACCAGTGCCAGCCACAGCAGCAGCCACAGCAGCCGGTCGAGGCGCGCCTCGCCGCCGGTGCCGTCGCCGCCTGCGGCGAAGACCGCGCGCAAGCGCTCGGGGTGGGGGTGGCGCAGTCCCGGGGTGGTCGATCGCGGTGGCGTCGGGCTGGATCCGATCCGGCGCCGCAGCAGCCGTGGCAGCAGCCAGGGCAGCGGCAGTGCGAGCGCGGCCCAGGGCCAGTGGAACTCAAGCATCGCCGGCCTCCCGGTAGGGCGCGGCCCGGGTCCAGGACTGGGTCGCCGCGATCAGTGGCGCGAGTGATGGCATGGGGGTCTGTCCGGGTGGGGCATAGCGTGCGCCGATCAGCGCCTGGCCGTGCTCGCGCCAGGGGAAGCCCGCCGGGTCGGCGCGTTCGAGCCATTCCAGCCAGGCCTCGCCGCAGCGCCCGGCGACGCCGTCGCGCCCGCAGCGGGCGATGGCGATGCGGCGCAGCAGTTCGGAGAACTCGGCGAGCAGGCGTGCCGGGTCCTCGCCGTCGCGCTCGCGGCGCGCCAGCGCGTGCAGTCGTCTGCGGGCGTCGACACGCCAGCCGCTGTGGCTGCGCGCGAGCCGGACGAGCGCGCGACCGAGCGGCGCGCGCCCGCGCCACAGCAGCCAACCGCCGAGCCCGAGGGCGAGCGCGAGCAGCCACCAGCCGGGGGCCGGCGGCCACCAGGGGACGGCGTCGATGTCGTGGATGTCGCGCAGTCCGCCGTGCTCGATCATCGGTGTGCCCTCGACCGGGCGTGACGCGCCAGCCCGTGGATCAGCGCCAGATGGATCTCGCTGTCGGTGGCGGTCGGGATCAGGATCAGTCCGAGTCGGTGGGCGTTGGCGCGCAGTCGTGCGCGTCGCGCCTCCCAGGCCGCGCGATAGGCGTTGCGGGCGGCGGGGTCATCGGTGTCGAGCAGGTGGCGGCTCCCGTCGGGGCCGACGAAGCCGACCCGGCCCATCGCCGGGATCTCGCGATCGGCCGGGTCGTCGAGCGCGAGCAGCACCAGGGTGTGGCGCTGACGCAGCTCGCCGAGCAGGGTCTCGAACCCCGGTCGGTCGCGGTCGAGATCGGCGATCAGGAACAGCAGCGAGCCCGGCGGCAGTCCGGCGGCGGCGCGGCGCAGGGTCTCGATCACCGGCGTGGTCGGCGACCCGGGGTCGAGCGGCGCGGCGAGCGTGCGCAGCAGCTGCCAGAGCGCGCGTCGACCCCGTGCCGGGCGCAGCATTTGCGGCGCCGGGGTGCCGAACACCAGTCCGCCGACGCGGTCGTGGAGTCGGCTCGCGGCCCAGCCGATCAGCGCTGCGGCGCGCGCCGCCTGCACCGACTTGAAGGTGTTGCGGGTGCCGAACTCGAGGTGCGCGCCACGCTCGACGCAGAGCAGCACGGCGCGCTCGCGCTCCTCGCGAAACAGCTTGAGATGCGGGGTGTCGGTGCGCGCGGTGACCTTCCAGTCCATGTAACGGATGTCGTCGCCGGCACGGTACTCGCGCACCTCCTCGAAGTGGATGCCGGCGCCCCGGAACACCGAGGCGTAGAGTCCGGCGAAGGGCGAGTTGACCAGGTGGTGCGCGGGCAGGCCCAGGGCGCGGGCCTGGTGACGCAGTTCGAGCAGGTCGTCGAGGCGGACGCCGGGCTGCTGCATGGCGGCGCTCAGGGGATGGCGACCAGGGCCAGCAGGCGCTCGATCAGGGTGTCGGTGGTCACCCCCTCGGCCTCGGCCTCGAAGCTGAGCAAGAGGCGGTGACGGAGGATCTCCGGGGCCACCGCCTGGATGTGGTGCGGGGCGACGAAGCGCTCGCCGTCGAGCCAGGCGCGGGCGCGGGCACAGCGGGCCAGGGCGATGCTCGCCCGTGGCGAGGCGCCGAAGCGGCACCAGCGCGCCAGGTCGGGGTGATAGCGACCGGGGTCGCGGCTGGCCTGTACCAGATCGACGACATAGCCCTCGAGCCTGGGGTCGAGGTGCAGCGCGGCGACCTCGGCGCGGGCGTGCTGCAGCTCGGCCTGACTGAGCAGCTGGTCTGGCGGTGGGCTGGGTTCGGTGTGGCGGCGCTGGTCGAGGGCGAGGATGGCAAGCTCCTCGTCGCGGCTGGGGTAGTCGACCACCGCCTGCATCAGAAAACGGTCGAGCTGGGCCTCGGGGAGGTGATAGGTGCCCTCCTGCTCGACCGGGTTCTGGGTCGCCAGCACCATGAACAGCCCGGGCAGCGGATAGGTGCGCTGGCCGACGGTGATCTGGCGCTCGGCCATCGCCTCGAGCAGCGCCGACTGCACCTTGGCCGGGGCGCGGTTGATCTCGTCGGCGAGCAGCACGTTGTGGAACAGCGGTCCCTGACGGAACTCGAACTCGCCGCGCTCGTGGCGATAGATGTCGGTGCCGATCAGGTCCGAGGGCAGCAGGTCGGGGGTGAACTGGATGCGGTGGAAGTCGCCCTCGAGCCCCTCGGCGAGTGCCTTGACCGCCGAGGTCTTGGCCAACCCGGGCATGCCTTCGACCAGCAGGTGGCCGTCGCTGAGCAGACAGATCAGCATGCTGTCGACGAAGGCGTGCTGGCCGACGATGCGCGCGCTGACGTGGGCGCGCAAGGGCTCGAGAGGGGCGTTCGCTGTCATGCTGGTGCGCGTCCTGTCCGAATGGCGTGGATGGATCGCCGGGCGCCGTGTCGGGCGCCGGCGGGCGGACTCGGGCGAGGGCAGTGGGGATACCGATTTAACGATATACGGATCGTGACCGCGAGTTCCAAGTCCGGGCCGGTTGTCTGCGTGCTGACGATTCGGCATCGGGGCCGTGGCAGATCGATGTTCGCCGATCGTCTCGTTCGTCCGTCGTCATCTCGACCGGGTTCTCCGGTGGGTGTCGCGAGGCGGCGTGGAGATGGGGTGATTGGGCGTTTTCGTGGGTTGTTCACATCTGTCAACCCCCGCTTGCGATAGCCCAGGACACTCAGGGTGATGGTGCGAGGAAGTGTTTTTTTTGATTTTATATTTTTGATTTGATTGGATTATTTTTATTTCCCCGGGGCCCTTGGAGCAAGGGGTAGAGAGTGATTGAGTGAGAATCGGCGGCGGTTGCGCCAGTTTTGTGCACAAAGTTATCCACAAGTTCGACGAATGCGGAAATGCCCAATCCGGACGCGAGGTTGCGAGCGAGTGACGAGAAGACGTAAGAAGAGTGACGGCTAACTGAACATCGATCCATCGAGGTCGAGGGGCATCCTTGTCTTGGTCGTGCGCGACCGCCATCTTTCGGATCCATGATGTCCGCTGGACGGTTCCCCGCTGAGACACGTCTCGTCAACGTCTCGCCCATCCACCGCCGCTCCGATGGAGATGCCGATGCCCGACCCCCGCCTCGACCAGACCCGCGATCTCATCGCTCTGCTCGGCTCCTGGCAGCTGGGGGCGGCCGAGATCTCCGCCCTGCTGCAACTGCCCGCCGGGGTCCGACCTCGCCAGCTGGGGCGTGTAGCGCTGTCCGATCATCCCGAGACCGCCCGTCGCGCCGACTATCTGCTGCGCATCGAGGCGGCGCTGCGCACCAGCTTCCCGCGCAGCCCGGAGATGCGTCGCCATTGGGTGCGCCGCGCCAGTCGTCAGTTCGCACGCCGCGCGCCGCTGCAGGTGATGCTCGAGGACGGCGAACCCGGCTTGATCGCGGTGCTCTCGCATCTCGACTGTACCTTCGCCTGGGACCTGACCGGCTCGCGCAGCGACTACCAGCGTCTCGGTGACGGCGACTAGCCGGACGGCCGCCGAGCGGGGCATGCTCCCGGACATGGCCGGACGAGCATGGTGACGATGATGCAAGGGGCGAGGATCGGGTGGCTGCTGCTGCTCGTCCTGGTGGTGACGGGCTGTGATGCCGCGGACTCGGGTGACGGGGGCGCCGTCGCCGCGCTCGACTATCGGGTGGTGGCGCGCTTCGCCCACGACCCCGGGGCCTTTACCCAGGGGCTGGCCTTCGCCGACGGCGCGCTGTTCGAGGGCACCGGCGAGTATGGCGGCTCGTCGCTGCGTCGGGTGGCGCTCGCCTCTGGCCGGGTGCTGCAGCGTCACGACCTGCCCGAGCGCCTCTTCGGCGAGGGCATCACCCCCTGGGAGGATCGGATCGTGCAGCTCACCTGGCGTGCCCGGGTCGGGCTGATCTACGACCGCGCGACCCTCACCCCGGTCGATCGCTTCACCCTCCCCGGCGAGGGCTGGGGCATCACCCATGACGGGCGCGACTGGATCATCAGCGACGGCAGCGCCTATCTGAGCTTCATGGATCCCGAGCGGCGCGTGATCCGGCGCCGCGTGCTGGTGCGCGAGCGGGGGCGTGCGCTGCGCTGGCTCAACGAGCTGGAGTACACCCCGACGGGGGTCTGGGCCAATGTCTGGCGCAGCGACCGGTTGGTGCGCATCGACCCCGCCAGCGGGGCGGTGACCGCGACCCTGGACCTGAGCATGCTGTGGCCGCGCGCGCAACGTCCCCCCGGGGCCGACGTGCTCAACGGCATCGCCTATGCCCCCGAGCAGGACCTGCTCTATGTTACCGGCAAGCGCTGGCCCTGGCTCTATGCCCTGGAGCTGGCGGCGAGCGCCTCGACCGCCTCGCAGAGGAAGTGACCGAGCATCAGGTGCAGCTCCTGCACCCGCGGGGTCTCGGTCGAGGGTACCGCGAGCACCTGATCGGCGCCGCGCGGGGCGGCCTCGGCGGGCAGCGCGCCGGTGAGCAGTACGCCGTAGAGCCCACGCTCGGCGGCGACCTCGAGGGCGCGCAGCACATTCGGCGAGCGCCCGCTGGTGGTCAGCGCCCAGAGCACGTCGCCGGACCGGGCGAGTCCGGCGAGCTGGCGGGCGAAGACCTCGTCGAAGGAGAAGTCGTTGGCCACCGCGGTGGCGGCGCTGGGGTCGAAGCCGAGCGCGATCGCCGGCAGCGCCGGGCGGGTCTTGTCGGCGAAGGGGCCGATCAGCTCGCCGCTGAGATGGGTGGCCTCGCCGGCGCTGCCGCCGTTGCCGCAGATGAACAGGGTGCCGCCGGCGGCGATCGCCTCGGCGGTGCGCGTCGCCGCGCGCACGCAGCCCTCGAGCAGTGCGCGATCGGCGCGGGTGCGCTCGAGCAGGTCGGCGGTGGCGGCAAGACGCTCGGCGAGCAGGTCGGCGAGGGCGGATGGGGAGGGCGTCATCGGTCGGGCTGTCCAGGGCTGTCGGGCGATCGAGGCATGCTAGCCGAAACCGGCGCGTGCCAGCCAGCGAGGGCTGTGGGGTTTGCGACGCTGTGTCGGGGTTCGTCGGATCACGGACGTCGCCGGGCGGGCGTGGCGGGGTGGCGATCACGCCCGCCGCCAGCGCTCCGGCGCCGATCGCGGGTGTCTGGCCTGCCATGGTCCGGAGTTTGCAATGGTTTGCACCTGAATACAGCGTCGCAGCCACGGAGGTCCGGATGTCGAGCCTGTTGGAATCTCTCGTTGATGCCCTTGCGCGGGGCGAGCTGGTGCCCTGTCTGGGACCCGGCGCGCTCGCCGGGGTGGTCGATCGCGAACGCGGCGAGCCGATCCCGGCCGACAGCGATTCGCTGATCCTCGCGCTCAACGGCGGGCGGCCGATGTCGCGGCGGCTGATGTGGGAGTTCTCGCGCGCGGCGATGAACGTCGAGCTCAAGCGCGGGCGCGGCGCGGTGCAGCGCTTCCTCGATGCCACCTACGCGGGGCGGCCATGGACGCAGGCACCGCTGCACGCCTGGCTGGCCGGGACCGCTCCCGGCTATGTCATCGATCTCAATCGCGATCTCCAGCTCCAGCACCTCTATGCCGAGCGCCCGCACGTGCTGGTGCGCGGCATCGCCCGGGTGGGGGGGACGGACTACCGCTTCCGCATCCATGTCCACGACGGCTCGGGGTATCGCGAGGTCGATCAGGATGCGGTCGATCCGGCGTTGCCGGTATTGTTCAAGCCGCTCGGCAGCCCCGAGCCGGGATCGACCTATATCGCCTCGGACGCCGATTTCGTCGACTATCTCACCGAGCTGATGGGCGGCTTTGCCATCCCCGCGTTCGTCAAGGCCCGTCGGCGCGGGCTGCGCTATCTGCTGCTGGGACTCAACCTCGATCGCGACACCGAGCGGATGCTGGTCACCGAGCTGATCCACGCCGCCGCCTCGCCCGCGGGCTGGGCGCTGATCCCCGATCCCACCCCCAGGGCGCGCCGCTTCTGCGCGCGTCAGGGCATCACCATCGTCGAGGCCGGGGTGGATGAGCTGCTCGAGGGGTTGGCCTATTTCGATGACGAGGCCTGTGCGACGGCGGGCGCGCTCGGGTGCTAGACTGATCGCGCGACATCTCGACCCGCATGCGCGATCGCGCGATCCGAGCCGACCCCGACCTCTCCTGTCCCGGCGCCGCTCCCGGCGCCACGGGCGGGTCCGCTCACGACCTGCGGTGACGGGCGGTGTCGCCACGGCGCTGACACGGGCGTGAGCCCAACCCCGTCCCTGCCTCCGCCGCGCGGTTCGTGCCGCGGCGCCCCGCGACACGGACCCTGCTCCTGGGCCTGCGGGGCGCGTCCAGCCCCGGATCGACGCGCGATCCGGGGTCACTCGAAGCGGAAGGCTGAATCTCCATGAAGCTGATCGAACTTGCCGTCCCGACCCTGGTGGTCAGGTCCGGCATGACCCTGCGCGAGGTATTTCGCGAGTGCGTGCGCTGCAACGTCGGCGGGCTGCCCTATGCCGATGCCGAGGGGCGGATCTGTGGCCGGGTGTCGCTGCGTCATATCGTCAAACACACCTGCATTCCCGACTTCCTGGTCGGCGCTGCGGACTATCTGGGCGACAACATCGATAACGTCGACCTGCCCGAGGCGCGGCGTCGCGCCATCCTCGCCGAGGAGGCGAGCGGCTACGTGCTCGAGAGCCGGGCGACGATCAGCGCCGGCTCGCCGCTGATCAAGGGGCTGGCGATCATGGAGCGCTACAACAGCTCCTATCTGTTCCTGGTCGACGCCGGCGAGTACCGCGGCGTGGTGACCCGGATGGCGGTCGTCGGCTGCATGCTGGCCAGAGACGAGGAGGGCGCGTGAACGAGCTTGCGATGGCACCCCAGTTCAGCGGCCAGATGGCGGCCGCGGGGCTGACCATGATCGCCGCCTATGTGTTGATCTTCGGCGAGGTGATCCACCGTACCAGCGCGGCGCTCATCGGCGCGGTGGTGATGATCGGGGTGGGGATGATCGGCGGCTTCTACGGCCAGGCCGAGGCGGTGATGGCGATCGACGCCAACACCCTGTTCCTGCTCGCCGGGATGATGATGCTGGTGGTGCTGCTGCGGCCCACCGGCGGTTTCGACTATCTGGCCATCCGCATCGCCAAGTGGTCGCGCGGCAACCCCCGGCTGCTGCTGGTCTATCTGGCGCTGGCGGTGAGCCTGATCAGCATGTTCCTCGACAATGTCACCACGGTGTTGATCTTCGCGCCGTTGACGGTGCTGATCACCCGCATCCTCTCGCTCAATCCGCTGCCCTTCCTGATGGCCGAGGCGATGCTCTCGAACATCGGCGGTGCGGCGACCCTGGTCGGCGACCCGCCCAATATCATGATCGGCAGCGCCGGCGGCATCGAGTTCACCCGCTTCCTGGTGCACATGGCGCCGCTGGTCGTCGTCTCCTGGGCGGTCACGGTGGTGCTGATCCTGTTGCTGTTTCGGCGCGAGCTGGCGCCGAGCGGCCCGGGGGCGCAGATCGATCTCGACGAGCGGCGCGCGATCAAGCATCCGCTGCGGCTGCGGCGCGGGCTGATCGCGTTGGGGGTGGCGATCGCGCTGTTCTTCGTCCATCACCGGCTGCACCTGTTCCCGGCCTATGTCGCCTTCATCGCGGTGGCGCTGGCACTGGTGCTGCTGCGCCCCGACCCGGAATCGCTGTTCGGCAAGCTCGAGTGGTCGGTGCTGGTGTTCTTCGCCGGGTTGTTCGTGATCGTCGGCGGGGTCGAGGCCTCGGGGCTGCTCGACTGGGTCGGCTTCCGGCTGGCGCGGCTGGCGCAGGACCCGCAGACGCTGCTGCTCACCTGTCTGGCGCTGATGTGGGTGGCGGCGCTGCTCAGCGCGGTGGTCGACAACATCCCCTTCACCGTCACCATGATCCCGATCGTGCTCGGGCTCGAGCAGCAGGGGGTGAACATCACCCCGCTGTGGTGGGCGCTGGCGATCGGCGTCGGGCTCGGTGGCAACGGCTCGCACATCGGCGCCACCGCCAACGTCATCTGCGTGGCCGAGTCCGAGCGCAGCGGTATCCCCGAGGCGCGCATCACCCCGCTCGGTTGGCTGCGCGTGGGCATCCCGGTGATGCTCACCGGGCTGGTGGTGGCGAGCGCGGTGTTCGTGCTGCTGTTCGACTTCTATCGCGGCTGAGCGCGGCCTCGGCACAGCGCCGAGGCACGCACCAGCGCCTGAGCCTGTTCACGGCAGGCCGTGGCGCTGGTGTGTTCGAGTCCGTCGAGCCAGCGTCGCGGGATGGCCTCGGGACCGTGCAGCGCGCCGACGATCATGCCGAGGATGGCGCCGGTGGTGTCGGCATCGCCGCCACGGTTGACCACGTCGATCAGCGCCGCCTCGAGGCCGTCGGTGGCGAACAACGCCTGCAGCACCGCGCGCATCGTCTCGACGATATAGCCGCTCGGGTTCTCGACCCGGCCGCGATCGAAGGCGAAGCACGGCTCCTCGGCGATCAGTGCCTCGGCCAGCTCGCGCAGGTGCTCGCGGGTAGCGCCGAGGATGGCGCTCTGCACCATGCGCACCACGGTCAGGGTGGCGGCGTCCGAGAGCGGGTTGTGATGGGTGACATGGGCCTGGGTGCGGCATGCCGCGGCGACGGCCTCGGCCTCGGCGCCGAGGGTGAAGAGCGCGATCGGCAGGGTGCGCATGCAGGCGCCGTTGCCGGCGTCGTAGGTGTTCTCCGGGACCTCGGTGGCGCCGGTACGGCGATAGCGCGAGATGCCCCGGCGCACGGTATGGCCGATGTCGACCGGCTTGGTGCGCATCCATGCGCTGAAGGCCTCGGCGATGGGCGCGGCCTCGACGCGGCCATGGTCGAGCAGTGCCTGGCCGAGTGCCAGCGACATCGCGGTGTCGTCGGTGACCTGACCGCGACGCAGCCTGAGCCAGCCGCCGCCGACCAGGTCGCGGTGGACGCCGTGACGGGTGCGGATCTCGGTCGGGGTCATGAACTCCACGGTGGCGCCGAGGGCGTCGCCGATGGCCAGTCCCAGATAGGCGCCGCTGGCGCGGGCGTGGATGGTATTGGCGGTGGTCTCGCCGGCGGCGAGCTCAGTCCTCAGGTCCAAAACAAACATGGTAGTCGGCGCACTCCTCGCATGATGGTGCCCGGCACAGATAGACGCCCTCGCGTTCGCACAGTTGCTTGTAGAGAAAGCGTTTCCACTTCATGTCGCCGGTGTTGGCCATGGCCAGGCGCGGGAAGTTGCGACGCATCAGCGCGGTCAGCGCGCGGCGGTTCCACAGTCCGAGGTCCTGCCACAGATGATCGGTCGCCAGGCAGCCGGCGGCAACCACCTCGGCCATCCACAGCTCCGAGTGGGTGTGCCCGGCGCGCTGGCCGCCGAGCAATGCGACCAGCTCCGCGCGCTCGTCCTCACGCGCGGGGTTGGGTGCCACCCCCTCGAGGCTGGAGAGCACCTCGGGCGAGACCCCGGGGAAGTGATAGCCCATCAGCGCATTGAACGCCTCGGGCGCGAGCCCGAGCCAGGGGGGCAGGGCGCCGAGACCGCTGGCGCGGCTGGCGATCATGCAGGCGAAGGCGTGGTCGTTGCCCGCGCCGATCGCCCGGGTCATCAACCGGACGAAGATCCGCTGGATCTCGCGGGTGCGTTCGGGGCAGGGCGTGGCCATGGTCTCGCCTCCATCGGTCTCCTGGTGATGGTGCCGGGTCCGCGGGCGTCCCTGTTGCCGGACCCGGTGATCGGGTCAGCGGGCCTGGATGCGCGCGCGTGTCTGCTCGAGCAGGCGCGGCGGGATGCCGGTGAGCGAACCCGGTGGGTTGAGCGCTGCGCCGCTGGCGTCGACGATCGCGCCCTCGATCGGGCAGATGCTCGCGCACTGCGGGTCGGCGTACTCGCCCGCGCACTCGCTGCAGGCGGCTGGGTCGATGCGAAAGTGTGGGCTGGCGGGCTCGATCGCCGCGCTCGGACAGAGCGGCTCGCAGGCCCAGCAGTTGACGCATCCGCTGGTGATCTTCAGGGCCATCTCGGGGACCTCCGTGGCTAGGCGCTGAGGGTGGCGCGCTGGGGTTCGTCGATGCTCAGGGCGCCCCGCTCGGCGAGTTCGCGGTGGGCCGCGCGCAGCGCCTGCTCGATCGGCAGCATCGCCAGCTCGCCGTTGGGACGGATGCCTGCCGTCTCGAGCCGCTCCCAGGGGGCGAGCCCGATGCGCGAGCACAGCACCATGGCGCAGTCGGCGAGCGCGGCCAGTGCCGGGGCCAGGGCGTCGTCGTCCTCGTCGCAGTGCTCGGCGCCGTTGCAGTAGCGCGCGAGTGGGCGTTCGTCGAGCAGCCGTTCGCCCTGCTCGTCGACCTCGTAGACGAGGAAGCGCTCGGCATGACCGAAGTGCTGATCGACCAGTCGACCGTCGCTGCTGGCTACCGCGATGCGTGCCGCGTGGGTGGCGGGGCGGGGGCGGGAGGCGCTCAGCGTGGACAGCGGCACCAGCGCCGGGGCGACGCCCCGGCGCCGCTGCTCGATCGCCTCGCGTGCGGCGGTGCGTCGCGCCAGCGCGGCGGCGTCGTCGATCTCCAGGGTGGCGATGCGCTCGAGCGTGAACTCGGCGCTGCGGTCCTCACCGAGCATGCCGACGGCGTCGGCGCGACACTGCTTGCAGTGACGCATGATCGCCATGTCGCCGGCGCACTCGGTCTGCAGCGCGCGCAGTTCGCTGGCGCGCGGCGCGCGCTGGCCCATCAGGCCGTAGAAGGTGCCGTGCTCGGGCTCGGCGATCAGCGGCATCAGGTTGTGGAGGAAGGCCCCCTTGGCCTTGACCGCGCGGCTGACCTCGGTGAGGTGCTGGTCGTTGACCCCGGGGATCAGTACCGAGTTGACCTTGACCAGCATGCCGCGCTCGACCAGCCGCTCGAGCCCGAGCTGCTGCTGCTCGATGAGGATCTCGGCGCCCTTGCGACCGCGCACGCGGCGGTTGTTCCAGAACACCCAGGGGTAGATCTCGGCGCCGATGTCGGGGTCGAGACAGTTGATGGTGATGGTGACGTGCTCGATGTTGTAGCGACACAGGGTGTCGACCGCCTCGGGCAGCGCCAGGCCGTTGGTCGAGACGCACAGCCTGAGGTCCGGGGTGCGCTCGGCGATCAGCCGGAAGGTTGCGAAGGTGCGCTCGGGGTTGGCCAGCGGATCGCCCGGACCGGCGATGCCGACCACCGAGAGCTGGGGGATGTGGGCGGCCACCGCCGCCACCTTGTCCGCCGCCTGCTGCGGTTCGAGCAGCTCGGAGACCACGCCGGGACGTGACTCGTTGGCACAGTCGTACTTGCGGTTGCAGTAGTGGCACTGGATGTTGCAGGCCGGCGCCACCGCCACGTGCATCCGCGCGTAGTGCTGATGGGCGTCCTCCGAGAAACAGGGATGGTTGCGCACCCGCTCGCGGGTCGCGGCGGGGAGCCGGTCGAGCGCGCTCCCGCCACCGCAGCCCCCCGCAGCGCAACCCGAGGTGGGGGTCTTTCGATCGTGACCCGCTTGCTTCGACTCCATCGTCTGGCCTCCACGACTGACGGGGCGTCGGGCCCCGCGGATTCAATGGTTCTGTCGTGCATGAGCAAGCAGCGTGCCTGACTGGGAGGGTCCCGCTAACCGTCTGTTTTTTGGTCTGTCGAATGGTTGGACCCGTGACCCTTGTGGGGATCGCAACAGGCCGTGTCGGCGGGCTTTGTGACAATCGGTACAGTGCGCGGTGGTGTTTCCCGGCGCCGCCGGGCGGTCAGTCACGCAGGTCAGGGGTGTTGCCGAGGCCGCGATAGATCTCCGGGCGGGCGCCGCTCGCGGGCGTCATGTTCACGCCCTCGAACAGATCGGCGTTGCCGTCGGCCCGCGCCCGGTAGGTCTCGAGGCTGCCGACGCGGCTGGCGTGCCCCGCCATTCGCTCGAGATGGGCTTGGTCGGACATCCGGTCCGCGCGCTGGTGGAAGCACAGGGTGGCGACGATGATGACGGGGCCGACAGGTTTTTTTTCGTCGCCCCTGCTGGGCCCTGGCCCGTACGGTGTATACTTATGGATTCCCAACCCTGGCACGCCTGGTGATCACCCGTTCCATCGTCGAGCCGCTGACCGACAGCTTTGCCGGTTGCGCGCGTCCGGGTGCCTGTCGACCAACTCCTTGGTCGCGACCACGGGTCAAGAAGACCATCCCGCGCGTCCATATTCGACGAGATCGGACCCGTTCGGGCGCATCCCTCGCCGTGATGCCCCTGGCGCGGGCCGTGTGGAGTCCGCCCCATAATCCCCGGGCCCAGTGAACACCCAAAGAGGCGCGCGACGCCTCGTCAACGAGTGATAAGGCATTGTCAAGCAACCAAATCGAGAAACTCCGCAATATCGCCATCATCGCCCACGTCGACCACGGCAAGACCACCCTGGTCGATCAGCTGCTGCAGCAGTCGGGCACGCTCGGCGAGCGCTTCGGGCCGGTGGAGCGGGTGATGGACTCCAACGCGCTGGAGAAGGAGCGCGGCATCACCATCCTCTCCAAGAACACCGCGATCCGCTGGAACGACTATCGCATCAACATCGTCGACACCCCCGGGCACGCCGACTTCGGCGGCGAGGTCGAGCGTGTGCTGTCGATGGTCGACTCGGTGCTGCTGCTCGTCGATGCCCGCGAGGGACCGATGCCGCAGACCCGCTTCGTCACCAGCAAGGCCTTCGCCCACGGTCTGCGTCCGATCGTGGTGGTCAACAAGATCGATCGTCCGGGCGCGCGTCCGGACTGGGTCATCGACCAGGTCTTCGATCTCTTCGACCGTCTCGGCGCAACCGATGAGCAGCTCGATTTCCCCATCGTCTATGCCTCGGCGCTCAATGGCTATGCCGGACTCGAGGACGATGTGCGCGACGGCGACATGAGCCCGCTGTTCCAGGCCATCGTCGAGCACTGCCCGGCCCCCGAGGTCAAGCCCGAGGCGCCCTTCCAGATGCAGGTCTCGACCCTCGACTACAACGCCTTCGTCGGCGCCATTGCGGTCGGGCGCATTCGCCAGGGCAGCGTGCGCCCCAATCAGCAGGTGACCGTGGTCAAGCGCGACGGCACCCGGCAGAAGGTCAAGATCGGTCTGGTCTACGGCTATCTCGGGCTCGACCGTCACGAGGTCGACTCGGCCAGCGCCGGCGACATCGTCGCGCTCACCGGGATCGAGGCGCCGAACGTCTCCGATACCCTCTGCGACCCCGATCATGTCGAGCCGATGACGCCGCTGACCGTCGACGAGCCGACCGTGACCATGACCTTCCAGGTCAACACCTCGCCCTTCGCCGGGCGCGAGGGCAAGTACCTGACCTCGCGCCAGCTCAAGGACCGGCTCCAGCGCGAGCTGATCCACAATGTCGCGCTGCGTGTCGAGGAAGGCAACGATCCGGAGAAGTTCCGCGTCTCCGGGCGTGGCGAGCTGCACCTCTCGATCCTGCTCGAGAACATGCGTCGCGAGGGCTACGAGCTGGCCGTCTCGCGCCCCGAGGTCATCTTCCGCGAGATCGACGGCGAGATCTGTGAGCCCTACGAGCAGCTCACCGTCGACGTCGACGAGGAGTGCCAGGGTGCGATCATGCAGGCGCTCGGCGAGCGTCGTGCCGAACTCAAGGACATGGTGCCGGACGGCAAGGGGCGGGTGCGGCTCGACTACGAGATCCCCTCGCGCGGCCTGATCGGTTTCCAGACCGAGTTCATGTCGCTGACCTCGGGCACCGGCCTCAAGTATCACGTCTTCGAGCGCTACCGTCCGGCCACCACCGGCGGCATCGCCGAGCGGCGCAACGGCGCCCTGATCTCCAACGCCACCGGCAAGGCGCTCGGCTACGCGCTGTTCAACCTCCAGGAGCGGGGTCGGATGCTGGTCTCGCCGGGCGACGAGATCTACGAGGGCCAGGTGGTCGGTATCCACTCGCGCGACAACGACCTCACCGTCAACCCGCTCAAGGCCAAGCAGCTGACCAACATCCGCGCCGCCGGTTCGGACGAGAACATCCTGCTGACCCCGCCGGTGAAGTTCACCCTGGAGCAGGCGCTGGAGTTCATCGAGGACGATGAGCTGGTCGAGATCACCCCCAACGCCATCCGCGTGCGCAAGCGTCACCTCACCGAGCAGGACCGCAAGCGCGCCAGCCGCGGTCTCTGATCGGTTCGGGCGCGGGGCGGCTGGCGCGGGCTCAGTCCCGTGGCAACACGATGTTGACCAGCCGCCAGCGCAGTCCGTCGCGCTCGAGCACACAGCGGAGTTCACGCCCGTCCTCGGTCGGCACCCAGACCGAAAAGGTGTCGAGGTCGTCGTAGACATAGCGCGCGTCGGCGAAGGGTCGGCGCTCGCCGCCGTCGTCGTCGGGCGCGTCCGCCTCTCCAGCCGGGACCGACGGCAGCTCCGCGCCCGGCTCCGGGGTCTCGCCGGCCATGATCCTGGCCAGCCCCGCCGGGGTGACGAAGGTGTCCACCACCTTGTCGATCAGTTGCGTGGCCAGGCCCACCAGCGCCAGCGCGAGCGGGTTGGACGTCTCGCCGTCGTCCTGGGCCTCTTCGAGCAGACGGACGTTGAGCTGGTCCTTGAGCCCGGCGCGCAGCCGTGGGAAGTCGACGTGCTGTTCGAGCATGACCGGGTCGCGCTCGACGAGACCGGTGCGGATCTGCGCCACGGTCAGGTAAGGGCCGGCGGCGACATAGCCGAGCCCGAGCAGCAGGGCGACGGCAAGTAGCAGGGGGAGGAGCTTCATCACGGACGTCCTTGGTGTACGGCGGTCTGCCGCGCCCCAAGGCTAGCATGGCGTCCGTCGGCGCGGCGGGTGCGTGATCGACGGTGGTTGCGTACCATCGGGGAGTCCTGGCCTCGTGCCGAGTCCACCGCAACCCCGAGCGACCCATGCAGAGCACAGCGCAATTCCTCCACCCCATCACCGACCCCTTCGCTGTCCACCGGTTGGACGTGGGCGACGGGCACCAGCTCTATGTCGAGGAGTGCGGGCGGCGCGACGGTGTGCCCGCCGTTTTCCTCCACGGCGGTCCCGGTGCCGGTTGCGAGCCGGCACACCGCGGTTTCTTCGACCCCGGGCGCTATCGCGCGGTGCTGTTCGACCAGCGGGGTTGCGGACGTTCGCGCCCGCACGCCGAACTCGGCGCCAACACCACCTGGGATCTGGTCGAGGACATCGAGCGGATCCGCGAGCACCTCGGCATCGAGCGCTGGCTGGTGTTCGGCGGCTCCTGGGGCTCGACCCTGGCGCTGGCCTATGCCAGAT
>NZ_RHFJ01000069.1:0-15968 GCF_003718675.1 Marichromatium sp. AB32 | reverse complement strand
GGCGATGCGCGGGCGCTCGCCGCCGGGTGCTCGCGCCTGCTGCGTCGCCTGGCGCTGAGCCGTCATGGCCGGGCGCGGGTGGCCGGTCTCGCCGGCGCCGACTGGCTCGCCTTCCTCGATGCCGAGGGCGGCGCGGGGGCCTTCTCCAATGGGGTCGGCCGGGCGCTGGTCGAGCAGGCTTATCGCCCGCCGGAGGCGTCAGCGGTCGACGCTGAGGCGCTACTCGGGTTGGTCGAGCGCTGGATCCGCGCCCAGGGGCGCGGACGATGATCTCCCTGGCCTGGCCCTGGGCGCTGCTCGCACTGCCCTTACCGCTGCTCGCGCGGCGGTTGCCACCGGCGCGCCGGGTGCCGGGCGCGGCGCTGCGCCTGCCGCCGACGCTGCTGCCCGCGGGGCTGGCCGGCCCGGCGGGCGGGGGCGCGCGACCCTGGCGTTGGCTGGCGCTGCTCGCCTGGGTGCTGCTGGTGCTCGCCAGCGCGCGTCCGCAGTGGGTCGGGGACCCGCTCGGGGTGCCGCGCAGCGGGCGCGACCTGATGCTCGCGGTCGACATCTCCGGCAGCATGGAGGAGCGCGACTATCTGCTCGCAGGCCGTCGGGTGTCGCGTCTGGCGGTGGTACAGCAACTGGCCGGCGACTTCGCGCAGCGGCGCGAGGGCGACCGGCTGGGGCTGATCCTGTTCGGCTCGCGCGCCTATCTGCAGACCCCGCTGACCTTCGACCGCGCCACGGTGGCGACCCTGCTCGCCGAGAGCGTGGTCGGTCTGGCCGGGCGGGAGACGGCGATCGGGGATGCGATCGCGCTGGCGGTGAAGCGGCTGCGCGAGGCGTCTGCGGGCGAGCGGGTGCTGATCCTGCTCACCGACGGCGAGAACACCGTCGGTCACATCGCCCCGCTGGAGGCCGCCGCGCTCGCCGCCGAGGCCGGGGTGCGGGTGCACGTGATCGGGATCGGCGGCGGCGCCGACGGTCGGCTCGGCGGGCTCGGACTGCGATTGTTGCGCCAGGGGCGCGGCTTCGATCCCGAGACCCTGGAGGCGATCGCCGCGCGCACCGGCGGGCGCTTCTTCGTCGCCGGGGCGAGTGAGGCGCTCGAGGCGGTCTATGACGAGATCGACCGCATCGAGCCCGAGGCGCGCGAGGCGCGCGCGCTGCGCCCGCGGGTGGAGTTGTATCCCTGGCCGGCGGGTGGCGCGCTGTTGCTGGCGCTGCTGATCGCGGCGGCGCGGCTGGGGGCGTGGAGGACGGAGGATGGCTGATTTCCATCTGTTGCGCCCCTGGTGGCTGTTGGCGCTGATCCCGCTGCTGGCGGTGTTGGTCGCGGCGGCGCGGACCCGGGGCGGGGCGGGGCGCTGGCGTGCGCTGGTCGATCCCGAGCTGTTCGAGGCGCTGCTCGTGCCCGGGCACGGCGGGACGCGGCGCTGGCCGCTGGCGCTCGCCGCGCTGGGCGGGATGGTCCTGGTGCTCGCGCTCAGCGGGCCGACCTGGCAGCGCGCGCCGCAGCCGCTGCTCGAGGGCGGGGTGTCGCGGGTGCTGCTGCTCGATCTCTCGCCGAGCATGGGCGCGGCCGACCTCGCGCCCTCGCGGCTGGCGCGCGCGCGCTTCGAGCTGCTCGACCTGCTGCGCGGCCAGCGCGACGGCGCGGTGGCGCTGATCGCGTTCGGCGCCGAGCCCTTCCTGGTCTCGCCGCTGACCACGGATGCGCGCACCATCGCCGCGCAGGTGCCGCTGCTCGAACCCGCTCTGTTGCCGGTCGAGGGCCCGCGCCGCACCGATCTGGCGCTGGCCGAGGCCGGCGCCCTGCTCGATCGCGCCGGGGCGCGCCACGGCGAGGTGGTGCTGCTGACCGATGCCCTCGACGGCCCGGCGGCGGCGCTGGCCGCGGCGCGCGCGTTGCGTGCGGCCGGGCATCGGCTCTCGGTGCTGGCGCTGGGTCGCCCCGGCGGCGCACCGCTGCCGCTGGCCGAGGGCGGGCTGGCCACCGACGCCGAGGGCGCGGTGCGCCTCGCCCCCTTCACCCCGGAGGCGCTGCGCAGCCTCGCCCGGGTCGGTGGCGGGCGCTATCTGGAGGCGCGCGCCGATGGGCGCGACACCGAGCGCCTGCTCGCCCTCGGCGACCCGAGTCCGGGCGAGCACGAGCAACTGGTGGCGCGCTGGCGCGACCAGGGTCCCTGGCTGCTGCTCGCGCTGCTGCCGCTGGCGGCGCTGGCCTTTCGTCGCGGCTGGCTGCTGGTGGTGGCGGTGCTGGTCTGGCCCGCGCCGCCGGCGCGCGCCGACGGCTGGGACTGGCTGTGGTGGCGTCCCGACCAGCAGGGCGCGCGGGCGCTCGCGGCGGGGGACGCCGCCGGCGCGGCCGAGTACTTCCGCGATCCGGCCTGGCGCGCCACCGCGCTGCAGCGCGCCGGTGATCCGGCCGCGGCGCTGGCGGCGCTCGCCGGGGTGCCCGGGGTCGAGGCCGAGTACAACCGGGGCAACGCGCTCGCCCGGCTCGGTCGGCTCGACGAGGCCGCCGCCGCCTATCGCCGGGTGCTCGAGAGCGACCCGGACCATGCCGATGCCCGTCACAACCTCGAACTGGTCGAGACCGCGCGTGAGCGGACGCCGCCCGAGGACGCCGATGAGCCCGGTGATAACGGCGGCTCGGGGGATGACGATTCAGCCGCTGGCGAGCGATCCGGGCGCGAGTCGGACGGGCCGACGGACGCGGCGCCCGCCGCGGAAGACGAGACCACGCCCGACCCCAACGGTGATGAGCCGCCCGCGTCGCGCCCCGATGATTCGCCCTCGACCCGGGATGACGGGGTGGGCGACGATCCCGAGTCCGAGTCCGAGTCCGAGTCCGAGTCCGAGTCCGAGTCCGAGTCCGAGTCCGAGTCCGAGTCCGGTGCCGAGGACGGCGGGACCGGGCGCGGGGCGGAGACCGAGGCGGCGGGCGCGCGCGAGGCCGCCGACGCCGATCTCGGCGACGAGCGCGCCCGCGCCCTCGATGCCCAGCTGCGGCGGGTGCCGGACGATCCCGGCGGGCTGCTGCGTGAACGCTTTCTGTTGCAACACCTGCGTCGGGAGGGACGTCTGCCGTGAGACCCTGGTCGCCTGTTCTGCTCATCCTCCTGCTCGTCGGCTGGTCGCTCGGCGCCCTGGCGCAGTCGGCTGAGCTGCGGCTCGATCTCGATCGCCAGCGCCTGGCGCTCAACGAGACTCTGGTGGCGCGGCTGATCGCCGATGGAGGACTCAAGGGCGAGCCCGATCTGCGTCGGCTGGAGCAGGACTTCGAGGTGCTCGAGCGCAGCCATGCCGAGCAGATGCGGATCATCAACGGCACGATCTCGCGGCTGCGGGTATGGACTCTGGTGCTCGCGCCGCGTCATCCCGGGGTGATCGAGATCGCCCCGATCACGCTCGGCGCGGCGCGCACCGAGCCGCGCCGGGTGGAGGTGGTGGAGGCCGGGGCGCGGCGCGATGCCGAGCCGGGAGCGCCGCCCCTGGCCCGGGTCGAGGCCGAGGTCGAGACCGCCGCCCCCTATGTGCAGCAGGCACTGGTCTATCGGGTGGCGATCCTGCTGCGCGAGCGCCCGCTGCAGGCGGCGCTCTCGGCGCCGCTGGCCGAGGGCGCGATCGTCGAGCCGCTGGGCGAGGACCGGAGTTCCCGCGCGGTGGTCGACGGTGTCGAGTACACCCGGGTCGAGCGCCGTTATCTGCTCATCCCCCAGCACAGCGGGGCGCTGCGGGTCGAGGGGCCGCGGCTCGATGTCATCTTCGCCGCCGCGCCCCGTCCGGGAGCGCTCTATCGCGACTTCCCCAGCCTCTCGGGTTTCGGCGCCGGGGGCGGCGAGCGGCGGCTGGTCGAGCGCGCCGAGACGCTGACCCTGCAGGTGCGAGCGCGCCCGGACGCCGCCGCCGAGCCCTGGTTGCCCGCAAGCGCGGTGCGGTTGCGCGAGGACTGGGCCGAGACCCCGCCGCGCGCGGTGGTCGGCGAGCCGCTGACGCGGGTGCTGACGCTGGAGGTCGAGGGCGCGAGCGCCACCCAGCTCCCCGAGCTGGTGCTGCCCGAGGTCGAGGGCGCGCAGCGCTACCCCGGTCGTCCGCGGGTCGAGGACGGGCTCGCCGCCGGCGAGGTGCGCGCCAGCGCGCGCTACGAGATCGCGCTGATCCCGACCCGCCCGGGTCCGCTGCACCTGCCCGAGGTGCGTCTGGTCTGGTGGGACCTGGTCAACGATCGCCCGCGCGAGGCGGTGATCCCGGCGCGCACCCTGGAGGTCGCGCCGGCGCCCGGCGCGCCGCTGCCCTCGCGCCCAGCCTCGGCGGCCGTTGCCGAGACGGTGGCGGGGGACGAACCGGTCGCGACCGATCAGGGTGGGCGGGGCTCGGCCGGGGCCGGTCCCTGGCCCTGGGTTGCGTTGGTGCTGGGGCTGGGGTGGGCGGCGACGCTGATCTGGCTGTGGTGGCGCCGCCGTGCCGGGGGCGAGGCGCCGGTGGCGCCGCCGAGCGCCTCGGTGGATCTCGGCGCGGCGCGGGCCCGGGTGGAGGCGGCCTGTCGCGCCAACGACCCGCGCGCCGCGCGTGCGGCGCTGCTCGATTGGGGGCGGGCGCGCTGGGGCGCGTCGGCCCCTGGCGGGCCGGTGGAGCTGGGGCGGCGGCTCGGTCGCCCCGGGCTGGGCGCGACCCTGGCCGCGCTCGAGCGTGCACTCTATGCCCCGACGGGCGAGCCCTGGGACGGGGCGGGCTGCTGGGCGCGGCTCGCGCCGGCGCTGACCGACGCCTCGACCGAGACCGCGCGTGCCACGCCGCTCGCGCCGCTCTATCCCGGCGCGGGCTGAGGGCTCAGGCGGGTTCGGCCAGCCCGTCGGTCTCCGGCTGAGGGAGCGGCTCGATGATCTGGCGGTAGCTCACCGCGTCGCGCAACGCCTGCAACGGGCCGAGCGTGGGGTGATGGGCCTCGGGGGCGATCTCGAGCAGCGGGATCAGCATGAAGTCGCGCTGGTGCAGACCGGGGTGGGGGAGTGTCAGATGCGGCAGCGTCAGCACCCGGTCGCCGTGCAACAGCAGGTCGAGATCGATGGTGCGCGGACCGTTGCGCACCGTGCGATGACGGTTGAGTCGCTGTTCGATCGTCTGGGTGTGTTCGAGCAGGGTCTCGGGATCGAGCGCGGTCTCGACCTCCACCACCAGGTTGATAAATTCAGCCTGGTTCTCAATTCCCCAAGGTCGCGTGCGATACCAGGACGAACGGCGCTTGAGCCGCGTCTGCGGCATTGTCTGGAGCATTTCCAGACTGCATATGATGTTCTGGGTCGGCGCGATGTTCGACCCGATCGAGATGAATGCCTGTAGTTCCGGGGGCATGGTCCGCCTTCCTCTGTCGTGGCCCGAGACAAACGAGCATGGTAGCTCAGCGGCCTGGTTCTGCGTCGCTGTTATGTCCGTGAAAACGGCATCGGGCATGTCGCTATCCGTTTCGTACACAGAACAACCGATCGATAGATTGCTATCGTGACGAGGGCCCGCAGTCATGCTGAACCGATTGACGATGATGCAGAAGTTATTGGTCACCCTGATCCCGGTGACCATCGTGGTATTGCTCGGGGTGATCCTGTTCGTGCGCGACGTGGTGCGCGAGTCGGCCACCGAGCAGGCCATCGCGCTCTCCCAGGAGGTCGCGCGCGCCCAGGGCGTGGAGCTGGCCAGCTCGGTGATGGCCGAGCTCGAGGGGGTAACCGCGCTGATGAGCGTGCTCCATGGCCGCGACGAGATCCCGGTTGGGGTGCGTCGCGACTATTTCTCCGGGCTGCTGCAGTCCTATCTGCGCGACCACCAGGAGCTGGTTGGCGCCTGGATGGTCTGGGAGCCCGATGCCTTCGACGGTGAGGACGGACGCTTCGCCGGCACCGAGGCGCACGATGCCACGGGGCGCTTCATCCCCTACTGGTATCGCGACGGCGAGACCATCGGCACCGAGATCCTCGAGGACTACGAGACTCGCGACTATTACCGCCTGGCCAAGCAGAGCGGCAAGACGGTGGTACTCGATCCCTATCTCTACGCGCTCGGCGGCGTCGATCAGCTGCTCACCTCGATCGCGGTGCCGATCCTCGAGCAGGGTCGGGTGGTCGGCGTGGTCGGGGTCGATCTGCTGATCTCCGATCTCCAGGCCCAGGTCGCCAAGATCCGTCCCTTCGACGGTGTGACTGCGCTGTTCAGCGGCACGGGGACGGTCATCGCCCACCCCGACGAACGCCGTCTCGGCAAGGATCTGCGCGAGACCGATACCGACGTGCTCGGCGAGGACATGGGACGCTTCGTCACCGCGCTCGAGCGTGGCGAGTCCTTCGTCACCCAGCGCTGGAGCGACAGCCTCGATGGCGAGGCGCTGGTCATCTCCCAGCCGCTGGCGCTCGCCGGCACCGAGCAGCACTGGACCATCGCCATGGCCTTGCCGGTGAGCAAGGTGCTGGCGCACGTCAACGCCATGATCACCAAGGTGGTGCTGATCGGCCTGGTCGGGCTTGCGGTGATGAGCGCGCTGATCGTGCTGCTCAGCCGCAGTCTGGTGCGACCGTTGCGCGGCGTGGTCGGCGCGCTCGAGGACATCGCCAGCGGCGATGGCGACCTCACCCAGCGTCTGCCGGCCGAGGGGCGCGACGAGGTGGCGCAGCTGGCGACCGCCTTCAACGCCTTCGTCACCCGCATCCACGATCTGGTCCGTCAGGTCAGTGGCGCCACCAGCCAGCTCGCCTCGGCCGCCGAGGAGTTGTCGGTGACCAGCGACGGGACGCGTGAACAGGTCCAGCACCAGCATGCCGAGACCGATCAGGTGGCCACCGCGATGAACGAGATGACCGCCACCGTCCAGGAGGTCGCGCGCCATGCCAACGACGCGGCCAAGGCCGCGCGCGAGGCCGATCGCGAGGCCACCGAGGGCGCCGGGGTGGTGCGCGAGACGATCGATGCCATCGGTCTGCTGGCCAACGAGGTCGAGCAGGCCGCCGGGGTCATCCACCGCCTGGAGTCCGACAGCGACGAGATCGGCAAGGTGCTCGACGTGATCCGCGGTATCGCCGAGCAGACCAATCTGCTCGCGCTCAACGCCGCGATCGAGGCCGCGCGCGCCGGCGAGCAGGGACGCGGCTTCGCGGTGGTGGCCGACGAGGTGCGCAACCTCGCCAGTCGCACCCAGACCTCGACCAAGGAGATCCAGGCGATGATCGAGCGCCTGCAGGAGGGGGCCAACAGCGCCGTCGGTGCCATGGAGCAGGGGCGCGTGCGTTCGAGCGAGACGGTCGAGCAGGCCACCCGCGCCGGCCAGTCGCTGACCACCATCGCCGGGGCGATCGCGCAGATCAACGACATGAACACCCAGATCGCCAGTGCCGCCGAGGAGCAGAGTGCGGTGGCCGAGGAGATCGATCGCAATGTCGCCAACATCGCCCAGTCGGTCGACACCACCTCGCAGACCTCGGGTCAGATCGCCGCCTCCAGCGACGAGCTGGCCAAGCTCGCCGCCGAGCTGCAGGAGATGGTCGGCCAGTTCAAGGTCTGAGCCAGGGCGCGGGGCGGTGGCTCTCGCCGTCCCGCGCGCCGCCCGCCGACTGGCACCCGAGGGTGGGGCGGCGTACCATCGCGCCAGTGCCGTGAACCGGTTGGGGCGGCAATGGTGGTCGGGTGTGTGGTAGGACGAGAGCCTGGTGCAAACGGGACAAGATGCTGAACGTGATGGCGGGGGGGAGCGACAGGACCGGCTGATTGCGCACTCGCTGACCCTGTTCTTCGCGATCTTTCTCGCCATCGCCGCGGTGATCGGCGGTCTCGGCGCCATCTTCTACCAGTCCGAGGTCAAGCGCTATCTCGAGAACACCGCCGAGCAGGAGCGCTATCGCATCGAGCTGCTGCGCTATCTCGTCCACGGCACCTTCGACGACGTCATCGGCGACCTCTTCGTCCTCGCCGGTCAGAACGAGCTCGAATGGCTGCTCGTTGATGGCGACACGCAACACCTGCGCTCGGCCATCGCCGACGAATATCTCGCCTTCTCCACCCTCAAGGGGGTCTATGACCAGTTGCGCTTCCTCGATCTCGAGGGGCGTGAGCGGGTGCGGGTCAACTACAACGACGGTGCCCCGGCGGTGGTGCGCAACGCCGATCTCCAGGACAAGCACCATCGCTATTACTTCAC
Source organism: Marichromatium sp. AB32 (assembly GCF_003718675.1). NCBI lineage: Bacteria > Pseudomonadati > Pseudomonadota > Gammaproteobacteria > Chromatiales > Chromatiaceae > Marichromatium > Marichromatium sp. AB32. The sequence goes on along the minus strand of NZ_RHFJ01000069.1, from coordinate 7,801 downwards.
CGCCAGCCTGGCGCTGCGCCGCGGGCAGGTCTATGTCTCGCCCTTCGATCTCAACATCGAGCACGGTGGCCTCGAGCGTCCGCTCAAGCCGATGATCCGGCTCGGCACCCCGGTGTTCGATGCCGTCGGCAACAAGCGCGGCGTGGTGCTGATCAACTATCTCGGCAAACATTTGCTCGATCGTCTGGCCACCGCCGGTGCGGCGATGAGCGGTGAGCTTGCGCTGCTCAACGCCGATGGCTACTGGATGCTCAGCCCGCGCGAGGACGATACCTGGGGCTTCATGATCCCGGAGCGCGCGGCGCGGCGCTTCGACAACGACTATCCGCGCGAGTGGGCCTTGTTGCGCGCGCACGAACAGGGTCAGGTCCGTACCGACAACGGGCTGTTCACCTTTGCCGAACTCCATCCGCTGGAGCCGGGACGTCGACTCGGTGTCGGTCATCTCGCGCGCACCGCGCCGGGCACCGAGCGTTATGTCTGGTATCTGGTCTCGCAGGTCCCGGCGGCGGTGATCGAGCATTACACCGGCGGGCTGCTGACGCGGTTGCTGATGCTCGGCGCCGGGGTGTTGCTGGTAATCGCGGTCGGCTCCTGGTACTTGGCGCTCGGCATCATCCGTCGGCGTCTCTACGAGTCGCAGCTGGTGACGCTGGCGCACTACGATCGACTCACCGGGTTGCCCAACCGGACGCTGTTCTTCGACCGGCTCGAACGGCTCCACGAGAGCGCGATGCGTTACGGGCGGCGCTACGGCCTGCTCTATCTCGATCTCGACGGCTTCAAGCAGGTCAACGACACCTTCGGCCATCATGCCGGCGACCGGCTGCTCGAGCAGGTTGCGGTGTTGTTGCGCCAGGGGGTGCGTCGCGCCGATACCGTCGCTCGGCTCGGCGGCGACGAGTTCGCCATCCTGCTCTCCGAGGTCGGTGACGCCGATACCGCGCACCAGTTCGGCAACAAGCTGATCACGCTGATCGGTGATGCCGAGCAGCTGCACTCTCAGGGGGTGCGAGTCGGGGCCAGCGCCGGGATCGCCATCTATCCCGATCACGCCAGCTCACCTGAGCTGTTGGTGCGCCGCGCCGATCAGGCGATGTACGCGGCGAAGAAACGGGGCAAGAACAAGTGCGTGGTGTGCCGGCGGCTGGTGCTGTCCTGAGCCTGCGGCCGTTCAGCCCTCGCGGGTGCGCCGCACCCAGCCGGTGAGGGTGTTGTAGAGCTCCTTGAGCCCGAGCGGCTTGCTCAGATAGTCGTCCATCCCGGCATCGAGACACTGCTCGCGATCACCGGGCATCGCCAGCGCGGTCAGGGCGATGATCGGGGTGCGCCGCAGCGCCGGCGCCTCGCGCAGCCGTCGGGTGGTCTCGAGCCCGTCCATGCCGGGGATCTGCACGTCCATCAGGATCACGTCCGGTCGGCGCTCGCGCGCGAGCGCCAGCGCCGCCTTGCCGCTACGGGCGGTGGCGACCGCGCAGCCGCGGATGCGCAGATAGGTGGCGATCATCTCCTGGTTGCTCTCGTTGTCCTCGACCAGCAGCACCTGGACCTGGCCGAGCGCGTCTGTCTCCGCGGCCTCGTCGTCGCCCGCGGCGTGGCTCCCGGGCTCGTCGCCGGCCTCCTGCGCGGCCGGATCCCAGGGCAGCACGATGTCGAAACGGCTGCCCGCGCCGGGCTCGCTCTCGACCTCGATGCGTCCGTGGTGCAACTCGGCCATGCCTGCGGCGAGCGCCAGCCCCAGCCCGCTGCCGTCGTACTGGCGCGAGGGCCGGCTGTCGAGCTGGACGAAGGGCTGGAAGAGGCGCTCGCGCTGCTCCGGGGCGATGCCGACACCGGTGTCCCAGACACAGACATGGACCTCGCCCCGGGGGGCGTCGGCGCGCACCTCGAGCCCGATGCGCCCGCCCTCCGGGGTGAACTTGACGGCGTTGCCGAGGAGGTTGACCAGCATCTGCTTGAGCCGCCGGCTGTCGCCCTGGACCAGCCGCACCGCCGGGTCGATGTCGGTGGCGATGGCGATCGACTTGCGCTTGGCCGCCGGGCCGATCAGCCGCAGGCTCGCCTCCCACAGCTGGTTGACCGGGATCTGGTCCCAGCGCAGCTGCATCTGCCCCGAGGCCACCCGCGACATGTCGAGGATGTCGTTGATCAGTTCGAGGAGATGGGCGCCGTTCTCATGGATGGTGTGAATGGCGCGCGCCTGCTGCGCGGTGAGCGGCCCGAGCAGGGTGTCGCCGATGGTCTCGGAGAGTCCGAGGATGGAGGTCAGCGGGGTGCGCAGCTCGTGGCTCATCGCGGCGAGGAACTCGTCCTTGGCGCGGGCGCTGCGCGCCAGCTCGACGTTGGCGCGATCGAGTTCGGCGGTGCGCTCGCGCACCCGCTCGGCAAGCAGCGCGCGCTCCTCGGCGAGCGCCTGATGGGCGTTGCGCAGCGCCTGCTCGGCGCGCTTGCGCGCGGAGATGTCGGCGAAGGTGACCACCGCGCCGACCAGGCTGCCGTCGCGATAGATCGGGTTGGCGTGGTATTCGACCGGGATGCTGGTGCCGTCGGCGCGCCAGAACACCTCGTCGTCGACCCGCGCCGGGGTGCCGTCGCGGTGGGTGCGCGCGGCCTTGCAGTCGCAGGCGGCATAGGGGCTGGCATCGACGCGCGAGTGGTGCAGGGTGCGGTGCATGTCGCGTCCGTGCAGCGCTTGCGGCGAGTCGTAGCCGAGCATGCGCGCGCCGGCGGGGTTGCAGAAGGTGCAGCGGCCCTGGGTGTCGACGCCGTAGATGCCCTCGCCGGTGGACTCGAGCAGCAGGCGGAAGCGCGCCTCGCTCTGGCGCAGGTGCTCCTGGGAGTTGGCGAGATTCTCCTGCATGTGCTTGAGGGCATGGAGCATCTGTGCGTGCTCGTCGTTGCCGCTGACCTGGATCTGGGTGGAGAAGTCGCCGGCGCTCACCCGCCGCGCGATCGCCGTTGCGGTGGCGATGGGCTGGCCGATGGTGCGATCGAGCAGCCAGATCAGCGCCGCCACGGCCACGCTCATCACCCCGAGCACCAGCGCCAGCACCTTGAACTCGGCGGCGCGTGTCTGGCGGTCGATGGCGGCGATCTGGATGCGCTCGTGGGCGCGCGCCTCGGCCACCAGACGATCGATCAACTCGGTCGGCTCGCGGTCGATGCCGCGCACGTCGCGGTCGACGCTGAGCTGGGCGGCGGGGTCCTCCGCGCGATAGTGATCGAGCGCGTCGCGATAGGCCGAGCCGAGGCGCAGGTGGGCGGCGAGGAAGCGCTCGGCGCTGGCGCGCACCCGCGGGTCGTGGTCGCGCAGCAGCTCGAGCAGCCGGGCGACGGCGGCACGGGTCTCGACCTCTTCCTGCTCGAACTGTGCCAGATAGCGCTGGTAGAGCTCGGGGTCCTGGCCGCGCAGCAGGATGTTCTTCCACTCCTGCACCTGGGTCTTGAAACTGACCTGGGCGGTGAGCGCGGTGGTGACGATCTGCGAGCTGCGGGCGCGGATCTCGGACTCGCGATCGGCGGCCTGTTTGTGGAGATGGAAACCGTAGAGTCCGACGGCGAGATCGACGATGAGGATGGCGATGAGTCCGCCGGCGAAGCGTGTGCGTACGTTCATGTGCGGTTCGTCGGGGCGCCGGGTGGCGCCCGTGCGATGGCGACCTCTGGGCGGGTTTCAGGATGGAGGCGTGGCGGCGGCGCGGTCGAGCATCTCGCTGGCGTGGTCGCGGGTGCGGCGGGTGATCTCGGTGCCGCCGAGCATGCGCGCGATCTCCTCGATGCGCGCCGACTCGTCGAGCGGATCGATCCGGGTGTGGGTCTCGCCCTCGCGCCGCTCCTTGCGCACCCGCAGCTGGCGGTGGGCCTGGGCGGCGACCTGGGGCAGGTGGGTGACGCAGAGCACCTGGCGCTCGGCGCCGAGACGGCGCAGCAGCCGACCGACGATCTCGGCCACGCCGCCGCCGATGCCGACGTCGACCTCGTCGAAGACCAACGTGGGGATGCGCCCGCAGGCGGCGGTGGCGACCTGGATGGCCAGGCCGATGCGCGAGAGTTCGCCGCCGGAGGCGACCCGGGCGAGCGGCTGCAGCGGCTGGCCGGGGTTGGCGCTGACCATGAAGGTGATCCGTTCCAGCCCGCCGGCTGCGGCGCGCTCGGTGGGCAGGGGTTCGAGCGCGACGGCGAAGCGTCCGCCGGCCATGCCGAGCTCGCCCATCGCCGTGCTCAGGGTCTCCTCGAGACGCGTGGCGGCGGCGGTGCGCGCCTCGCCCAGTGCCTCGGCGCCCTGGAGATAGCGCCCCCAGGCCGCCTCGCGCGCCTCGGCCAGCCCGGCGAGCGCGACCGAGGCCTGTTCGAGCGCGTCGAGTTCGGCGCGGCGCTCGGCGAGGTATTCGGGCAGCTGGGCGGGAAAGATGCGATGCTTGCGCGCCAGCGCCTGGAGCTGTTCGAGCCGGGCCTCGACCGTGGCCAGGGCGTCGGGGTCGAGCTCCAGCCCGTCGAGATAGTGACGCAGCGCCGCGGCCGCCTCGCCGGCATGGATGCTCGCCGTCTCCAACAGTTCGCGGGCCTCGCCGAGCGCGGGGTCGATGGCGGCGAGATCCTCGATCTCGGCGAGGGTGGCGGCGAGCTGATCGCAGATCGTCGGTTCGCCCTCGGCCAGTGCCTGGAGTACGGTGGCGGTGCCGCTCTGGAGCTGTTCGAGATGGCTGAGACGGCGCTGCTCGCCGTCGAGCTGTTCGAGCTCCGCGGCATCGATCGCCGCAGCCTCCAACTCCTCGACCTGGAAGCGCAGCAGCTCGAGGCGCTCGGCGCGGCTCTGCGCCTCCTGCTCGGCGCGCTCGAGGGCGCGGGCGTGGTCGCGATAGGCGCGGAAGTCGGCGGCGACCTGCTCGGCGAGCGCACGGTGGCCGCCGTAGGCGTCGAGCAGGTCGCGCTGGGCCTCGGCGCGCAGCAGCGACTGGTGGGCGTGCTGGCCGTGGATGTCGACCAGCAGCTCGCCGAGTTCGCGCAGTTGCGCGGCGGTGGTGGGGTGGCCGTTGACATAGGCGCGCGAGCGCCCCTTGGCCACCAGCAGGCGGCGCAGGATGCAGGCGTCCTCGTCGCCCTCGAGCTGGTGGGCGCGCAGCCAGTCGCGTGCGGCTGGGTTGGCGCCGAGATCGAAGCCGGCGACGATCTCGGCGCGCGTGCAACCGGGACGGATCATCGTCGTTTCGGCCTTGTCGCCGAGGGCCAGCCCGAGCGCGTCGATGAGGATCGACTTGCCGGCGCCGGTCTCGCCGGTGAGCGCGCTCATCGCGGCCTCGAACTCCAGCTCGACGGCGCTGACGATGGCCAGGTCCCGGACCATGAGATGGGTCAACATGCCGCGCAGCCTCCGTGCTCGGTGGGGTGTCCGTTCATGCCCGCCGGGTCTGGGTACGTCCGCCCCAGCCGAGCTTGGCGCGGAGGATCTGGTAGTGGTCCTGTCCGAGCGGGTGGAGCAGGGTGGCGCGCTCGGGGTGGCGGGTGATCTCGATCGTTGCCCCGGGCGGCAGCTGGAGCTCGTCCTGGCCGTCGCAGGTGATCTGCACGTGTCCCAACTCGAGCGGGCCGACGCGCACCTCGATGTGCCGGTCGGCGGGCAGCACCAGCGGGCGGTGGGCGAGGTCGTGAGGGCAGATCGGCACCAGCACGATGGCCTCGAGTCCGGGATCGATCAGCGGGCCGCCGCCGGAGAGGGCGTAGGCGGTCGAACCGGTGGGGGTGGCGATGATCAGCCCGTCGGAGCGCTGGGCGTTGACGAAGACGCCGTCGACATAGGTCTCGAACTCGATCATCCGCGCGGTGTTCCACTTGTGGATGACCACGTCGTTGAGCGCGCAGGCGCGGCGCGGCGGGGCCTGGTCGCAGCGGATGCGCGCCTCGAGCATGGCGCGCGAGTCGGTCTTGTACTCACCCTCGAGGATGCGCTCGAGCACCGAGCCGATCTCCTCGGGCGAGACGTCGGCGAGGAAGCCGAGGCGCCCGAGGTTGATCCCGACCAGGGGCACGTCGTGCGCGGCCAGCGCGCGCGCGGCGTGCAGCAGGGTGCCGTCGCCGCCGACCACGATCACCAGGTCGCAGCGCTCGCCGAGCTCGTCGAGCGGGCGGGCGGCGCCGACGGGGGCATCGAGCAGATGGGCGCTCTCGGCGTCGAGCAACACCTCGAGCGCGTGCGCGCGCAGATAGGCGCAGAGGGTGCGAAGGGTGCTGCGTGCCTTGTCGGGGTCGCCTTGCTTGCCGATGATGCCGATGGTCTGGAAATGCGCCATGGAGTTCTGTGTGGGGTTGGGGACGGCAGGACCGATAAACGTTAGCATGGGCGGCCAGACACGCCAATAGGCGTCCGGGGGCAGCCTTGACAGGGTAGGAGCAAATCCCTAAATTCCTGTGTTAGCACTCTCTGACGGTGAGTGCTAACGGGGTCGACCCCCCTGATGTCCGCCGCCGCGAGGCGGGCGTGAGGCGAAGGTCGACGATGGTCCATCCGCGCGATCCAGTGATGTAGGCGGCTGAAACCTTGGCAGGCGAGACGCGACAGTTCGATTCCCCGGTGAGCGAGCGGGCGCTGCTGTTCCTGAAGGCGTTGGTCGAGCGCTACATCAGGGACGGCCAGCCGGTCGGCTCCCGGACCCTGGCCAAGGATACCGGCCTCGACCTCAGTCCGGCGACGGTGCGCAACGTGATGGCCGACCTTGAGGACCTGGGGCTGCTGGTCTCGCCCCACACCTCGGCCGGGCGGGTGCCGACGGCGGCCGGGTATCGGCTGTTCGTCGATTCGCTGCTCACGGTCAGTCCGCCCTCGGAGCGCGACATCGCCTCGCTGCGCAGTACCTTCGTGCCGGGGATGGACGCCAAGTCGCTGGTCGAGACCGCCTCCAACCTGCTCTCCGGGGTCACCCATCTGGCCGGGGTGGTGATGCTGCCGCGCCACGAGCGCAACGCCTTTCGCCAGATCGAGCTGGTGCCGCTGTCCGACTCGCGGGTGCTGGCGATCCTCATCACCACCGAGGGTGAGGTCCACAACCGCATCATCAACACCGATCGCCGTTTCTCGCCCGCGCAGCTCGAGCAGTCGGCCAACTATCTCAATCAGATGTTCACCGGACAGGACATCAACGAGGTGCGCCGGCGGCTGCTCGAGGATCTCAAGCGTACCCACGAGAACATGGACCAGTTGATGATGCACGCGGCGGTGCTCGCTCACCGCGTGGTGGAGGATGCCGACCGCAAGGACGACTGCTACATCGCCGGGCAGACCAACCTGATGGAGTTCGGCGAGCTCTCCAGCATGGATCGGCTCAAGCAGCTGTTCGAGGCCTTCAACGAGAAGCGCGAGATCCTCCACATTCTCGATCGCTGCATCGCCGCCGACGGGGTGCAGATCTTCATCGGCGAGGAGTCGGGCTACGCGCTGCTCGACGACTGCAGCGTGGTCTCCACCACCTATCGGGTCGAGGGTGAGGTGGTCGGCGTGCTGGGGGTGATCGGCCCGACCCGCATGGACTACCAGCGGGTGATCCCGATCGTCGATGTCACGGCGCGGCTGCTGGCTGCGGCGTTGCGTCAGAATTAGCGCGGAACCAGGTTTCATCACGCGCTGCCATGTCTATGTCCGACGTGGTGGCGCGGTCGTTTACGGAATTTCGGAGGTCACAATGAACCCAGAGCAGAAGCGCCCCGAGCAACAGCCCGAGCAGCAGGGCCAGGGCGACGAGGCGGTCAATCGCGCCGCCGTCTCGGCCTACGCCGAGGCCTCGGCCGAGGTCGAGACGCCGGTCGAGGA
>NZ_RHFJ01000068.1:0-16081 GCF_003718675.1 Marichromatium sp. AB32 | reverse complement strand
ATCTCGGGGGGGAGAGAGGGGCGCGGGGTGGCCTCGGCCACCCCGCTCGGGGCGCGCCCCGGCGGGGGCGCGCGACCGGGTTCAGATCATGAACAGGTCCATGAACTGGTGCACCGGGGTCTGCATCAGCTGCTGCTCGTCCTGGCAGAGGTCGTAGATGCGCTGTGCCTGACCCTTGGGGAAGCGGGTCTTGAGTGCGGCGAGGAACTTCGCCTCGAGCACCGGGATGCCCTCGGCGCGACGACGACGGTGACCGATCGGGTACTCGACCTCGACCAGCTCGGTGCTGCTGCCGTCCTTGAAGAAGACCTGCACGGCGTTGGCGATCGAGCGCTTCTCGGGATCGAGGTACTCGGCGGTGTAACGCGGATCCTCGCGCACCACCATCTTCTCACGCAGCGCATCGATGCGCGGATCGGCGGCGACGCCGTCCTCGTAGTCGGCGGCGGTGAGACGACCGTGGATCAGCGGCACGGCGACCATGTACTGCAGGCAGTGGTCGCGGTCGGCCGGGTTGTAGAGCGGGCCGTCCTTGCTGATGATGCGGATCGCCGACTCCTGGGTGACCAGCTCGATGCGCTCGATCTCGTCGATGCGGTCCTTGACCTGGTCGTGCAGGCGCATCGCGCACTCGACCGCGGTCTGGGCGTGGAACTCGGCAGGGAAGCTGATCTTGAACAGGATGTTCTCCATCACATAGCTGCCGTAGTCGCGCTGGAAGGCGAACTTGTTGCCCTTGAACAGCACGTCGTAGAAGCCCCAGGTCGGCGCGCTCAGCACCGAGGGCAGGCCCATCTCGCCACGATCGACCATCATCGCCAGACGCACCGCGCGCGAGCTGGCATCGCCCGCCGCCCACGACTTGCGCGAGCCGGTGTTGGGGGCGTGACGGTAGGTGCGCAGCGCCTGGCCGTCGACCCAGGCCTGCGACAGGGTGTCAATGACCTGGTCGCGATCGGCGCCGAGCATCAGCGCCGAGACCGCCGCCGAGGCCACCTTGACCAGCAGCACGTGGTCGAGACCGACGCGGTTGAAGCTGTTCTCGAGGGCGAGCACGCCCTGGATCTCGTGTGCCTTGACCATGTACTGCAGCACGTCGCCCACGGTCAGGGGCGCGGCGCCGTCGGCCACCGCCTTGCGCGAGAGATAGTCACCGAGACCGAGGATGGCGCCGAGGTTGTCGGAGGGGTGGCCCCACTCGGCGGCGAGCCAGGTGTCGTTGAAGTCGAGCCAGCGGACCATGGCGCCGATGTCCCAGGCGGCCTTGACCGGGTCGAGCTGGAAGGCGGTGCCGGGCACGCGCGAACCGTTGGGCACGGTGGTGCCGGGGACGATGGCGCCGAGGTGCTTGGTGCACTCGGGGTACTGCAGCGCGAGCATGGCGCAGCCGAGCGAGTCCATCAGGCAGTGACGGGCGGTGGTGATGGCCTCGGCCGAGTCGATCTCGGTGTTGCAGACGTAGTCGGCGATGGCGACCAGTTCCTGGTCCGGATCGGGGCGAACGTTGGCGTCGGCGATATGTGCGCTCATTTGAATGAGGTCTCCAGTGGGTTGGGAATGCGGTGGCTTGCAGCCGCCGGCCACCAGCTCCAGCCTCGAGCTGGTAGCTGGTAGCTGGTAGCTGGTAGCTGGTAGCTGGTAGCTGGTAGCTGGTAGCTGGTAGCTGGTAGCTGGTAGCTGGTAGCTGGCTCAGCGCTGCTTGATCGGCAGCCAGTTGAGGTCCTCGGGACCGACATAGTTGGCGCTCGGGCGGATGATCTTGCCGTCCTGGCGCTGCTCGATGACGTGCGCCACCCAGCCGGTGGTCCGCGAGATCACGAAGAAGGGGGTGAACATCGCGGTGGGCACGCCCATCTGCGCGTAGGACACGGCCGAGAACCAGTCGAGGTTGGGGAACATCTTCTTGAGGTCCCACATCACCGTCTCCAGACGCTCGGCGACCTGGAACATGCGCATGTCGCCATTGCCCTCGGCGAGACGCTTGGCCACGGCCTTGATCACCTTGTTGCGCGGATCGGCGATGGTGTAGACCGGGTGGCCGAAGCCGATGATGATCTCCTTGCGTGCGACCCGCTCGGTGATGTCGGCCTCGGCCTCGTCGGCGGTGGCGTAGCGGTTCTGGATGTCGCAGGCGACCTCGTTGGCACCGCCGTGCTTGGGACCGCGCAGCGCGCCGATGGCGCCGGTGATCGCCGAGTAGATGTCGGAGTTGGTGCCGGCGACCACGCGCGAGGTGAAGGTCGAGGCGTTGAACTCGTGCTCGGCGTAGAGGATCAGCGAGGTGTGCATCGCGTGCACCCACTCGTCCGAGGGGGTCTCGCCGTGGAGCAGGTGGAGCAGGTGACCGCCGATCGAATCATCGTCGGTCTCGACCTCGATGCGCCGCCCGTTGTGCGAGAAGTGGTACCAGTACATCAGCATCGAGCCGAAGCTGGCGAGCAGCCGGTCGCCGATGTCGCGTGCGCCGGCCACCGACATGTCGTCCTTCTCCGGCTCGAGGGTGCCGAGCACCGAGCAGCCGGTACGCATCACGTCCATCGGGTGGGCCGAGGGCGGCAGCTGCTCGAGCGCGGTCTTGAGCGCCGCGGGCAGGCCGCGCAGGCTCTTGAGCTTGCGCTTGTAGGCGGCCAGCTCGGCGTGGTTGGGCAGACGCCCGTGGATGAGCAGGTAGGCGATCTCCTCGAACTCGGCCTGGTCGGCGAAGTCGAGGATGTCGTAGCCACGGTAGTGCAGGTCGTTGCCGGTGCGGCCAACGGTGCAGATGGCGGTGTTGCCCGCGGCGGTGCCGGACAGGGCGACGGACTTCTTCGGCTTGGGCAGCTGGGTCTGCGAGGTCTCGGCCATGGTTCTCTCCTCGGATCGGGTTGGCCCCGGACGCGGCGCGTGCGACGGGGCGGGAGACGCTGGCCGAGGCGTGGCCGGGCGTCTCCTGCGTCAGGGATTTACTCGGGTTTGTTCTGCTCGAACAGGGCGTCGAGCTTCTGCTCGAAGGCGTGGTAGCCGAGGTAATCGTAGAGCTCCATGCGGGTCTGCATGGTGTCGATGACGCCGGCCTGGGTGCCCTCGTTGCGGATCGCCTGGTAGACGTTGAGCGCGGCCTTGTTCATGGCGCGGAAGGCCGACAGCGGGTAGAGCACCATGGAGACGCCGACCTCGGCGAGCTCGGTGGTCTTGAACAGCGGGGTGGCGCCGAACTCGGTGATGTTGGCGAGCACCGGGACGTTGACCGCGGCGGTGAACTGACGGTACTGCTCGAGTTCGGTCATCGCCTCGGGGAAGATCATGTCGGCGCCGGCCTCGACACAGGCCACGGCGCGCTCGATGGCGGCGTCCATGCCCTCGACGGCGAGCGCGTCGGTGCGCGCCATGATCACGAAGTCGTCACGGCGTGCGTCGACCGCGGCCTTGATGCGGTCGACCATCTCGGCCTGCGAGACGATCGCCTTGCCCGGACGGTGACCGCAGCGCTTGGCCGCGACCTGGTCCTCGATGTGGCAACCGGCGGCGCCGGCCTGGTTGAGCAGGCGCACGGTGCGGGCGATGTTGAAGGCGCCGCCCCAGCCGGTGTCGGCGTCGACCAGCAGCGGGGTCTGGGTGGCGTCGGTGATGCGGCGCACGTCCTCGAGGACGTTATCGAGGCTGGTCATGCCCAGGTCGGGCAGGCCGTAGGAGCCCGCGGCGACACCGCCGCCGGAGAGATAGATGGCGCGGTAGCCGGTGCGCTCGGCCATCATCGCGTGATAGGCGTTGATTGCGCCGATGATCTGCAGGGGGTTCTCTTCCTGGACCGCGAGTCGCAGTCGTGCGCCGGCCGTCATGGTGTCGCTCATGGTGTTGGGTCTCCTTGAACCGCCCGGACGCGTGCGGCGTCCGTGACTGTGGTGATTTCGATGCGCGGACCCGGCCCGCGGTCGTCGTCCGCGCTATGGGACGAGGCGCCGGGCGATGGCCTCGCGCGAGGCGCGGATGTGGCGACGCATCAGCCACTCCGCCAGCTCGCCGTCGCGCGCCGCGATGGCGTCGACGACGAGTTCGTGCTCCTTGAGCGCGTCCCGCGCCCGCTCGCTCCGCATCCCGAACTGGCAGCGATACATCCGCGCCAGGTGGTAGAGGTCGTTGCAGAGGATGTCGACCAGTCGGCGGTTGCCGCCGCCCTGGACGATGCGGAAGTGGAAATCCAGATCGCCCTCCTCCTGGAAGTAGGTCTGCCAGTCGTCGCGGGCGATGTCGCCGCGATGATGCGCCAGCAGCGCCTTGAGCTCCTCGATCGCGCCCTCCGGCATGCGCTCGGCGGCGATCCGCGCGGCCATGCCCTCGAGCGCCTCGCGCACGTCGTAGATCTCGAGCAGCTGGTCGCTGTTGAGCTGGATCACCCGGGCGCCGACGTTGGCGCGGCGCTCGACCAGCTTGATCGACTCGAGCCGACGCAGCGCCTCGCGCAGCGGCCCGCGGCTGATCCCGTAGCGGGCGGCGAGCACCGGCTCGCTGATCTTGCTGCCCGCGGGGATGCCGCCCTCGACGATCGCCTGACGCATCTGGTCGAAGATGCGATCGGCGATGGTGGAGCTGGGCTCGGTTGAGGCGTTGGAGGCCTTTGTCATCTGGATTGTCGACACTTCAACAGAATGACAGCGAAGATAGCGTGTTTTTTATCGATGTCAATCCTGATTGTCGACAATGCTGCGGATTGAGCAGGCTGATAGTCGATCTTGTCGGGCGTGTTGGGGAGGGGCGGACGGAGGAGCTGTGGCGTGGGGTGCGCCGCCCGGTGGGGCGGGCGGCGCACGCGACCGTCCGTGCGGACGGTCGTCGCGGGGGGATCAGTCGTGACGGCCGTAGCCGATGGCGCTGAGCGAGCTGGTGATCTCGTCGAGGATCGAGGGGTCGTCGATGGTTGCCGGCTGCTTGTAGGTGGTGCCGTCGGCGATCGCCTTCATGGTGCCGCGCAGGATCTTGCCCGAGCGGGTCTTGGGCAGACGCTCGACCACGGCAACGGTCTTGAACGCCGCGACCGGACCGATCTGTTCGCGCACCAGCTTGACCAACTCCTTCTTGATCGTGTCGTGATCGCGCTCGACCCCGGACTTGAGCACCACCAGGCCGAGCGGCAGCTCGCCCTTGAGCTCGTCGGCGGCGCCGATCACCGCGCACTCGGCGACATCCGGGTGCGAGGCGAGCACGCCCTCCATCGCGCCGGTCGAGAGCCGGTGACCGGCGACGTTGATGATGTCGTCGATACGGCTCATCACGAAGACGTAGCCGTCCTCGTCGAGATAGCCGGCGTCGCCGGTGAGGTAGTAGCCCGGCTCGGCCGAGAGGTAGGACTGGACGTAGCGGGTGTCGTTGCCCCACAGGGTCGACAGACAGCCGGGCGGCAGCGGCAGCCTCACCATGATCCGGCCGATGTTGCCCGGTTTGACCGGCTCGCCCTCGTCGTCGAGTACCTGGATGTCGTAGCCGGGGACGGCGCAGGTCGGCGAGCCGGCCTTGACCGGGAGCTGCTCGATGCCGATGCAGTTGGCCGCGATCGCCCAACCGGTCTCGGTCTGCCACCAGTGGTCGATCACCGGGCGCTTGAGGATGTCCTCGGCCCAGTGCAGGGTGTCGGGGTCGCAACGCTCGCCGGCGAGGAACAGCGCGCTCAGCGAGCTGGTGTCGTAGCGCCCGAGATGCTCGGCCTTGGGGTCGGCGCCCTTGATCGCGCGGAAGGCGGTCGGCGCGGTGAACAGCACCTTGACCTTGTGCTCCTCGATCACCCGCCAGAAGGCGCCGGCATCCGGGGTGCCGACCGGCTTGCCCTCGTAGACCACGGTGGTGCAGCCGCGCAGCAGCGGGGCGTAGACGATGTAGGAGTGACCCACCACCCAGCCGACGTCGGAGGCGGCCCAGAACACCTCGCCGGGCTGGACGTCGTAGATGTTGCCCATGCTCCAGGCCAGCGCTACGGCGTGACCGCCGTTGTCGCGCACCACGCCCTTGGGCTGGCCGGTGGTGCCGGAGGTGTAGAGGATGTAGAGCGGGTCGGTGGCGGCCACCGAGACGCAATCGGCCGGCTCGGCGGCGTCGAGCGCCTCGGCCCAGCCGAGGTCGCGACCCTCGACCAGGGTGCCGGGCTCCTCGGGGCGCTGCAGCACGAGGCAGTGCTCGGGCTTGTGGGTGGAGAGTTCGATCGCCTCGTCGAGCAGCGGCTTGTAGTGCACCACGCGGTTGGGCTCGATGCCGCAGGAGGCGGCGACGATCATCTTCGGCTTGGCGTCATCGATGCGGGTGGCCAGCTCGTGCGAGGAGAAGCCGCCGAACACCACCGAGTGGATGGCGCCGATGCGCGCGCAGCCGAGCATGGCGATCAGCGCCTCGGCCACCATCGGCATGTAGATGATCACCCGGTCGCCCTTGGTCACGCCCTGCGCCTGCAGCGCGCCGGCCATCTTCGCGACCTGCTGCTGCAGCTCGGCGTAGGTGATCACCCGCTTGCTGCCGGTCACCGGGCTGTCGTGGATGATCGCCGCCTGGTCGCCGCGACCGGCGATCACATGACGGTCCACCGCGTTGTAGCAGGTGTTCATCATCGCGCCACTGAACCAGCGGTAGAAGGGCTTGTTGGCGTCGTCGAGCACCTTGTCCCACGGCTTGTCCCAGTCGATGAGGCTGGCCGCCTCCGCCCAGAAGGCCTCGGGGTCTTTCATCGAATGCTTGTAGACGCTCTGATAGTCCATCGCTCTATCCTCTGTGTTGAGATCTGGGCCTCCACTACATCGATGGAAGGCCTCGTGGAACTCGATGCGTGGCGACATTAGTGCCGTGTAAACGAATTTGCAATCATTCCGTCAATGACTGCAGGTCGCGCCCGAGAGGCTGTCGAGGTCGTTGATGAGTGAATTAGCAAAGCGAATATTTCGTATAGGGCGAAGGGGGTTGATCTCTGTTCTGGACCCGGTTATATCGCGCGCGAAAGCCTGTACGATGAATTTATATTGCTGTTTTTATGGCGATTTTTTAAGGCTTTCGGTAGCTGCTGAATTGTCGTGAGCGGCGGCGGTGATGATTCGTGCCGTGACCGTCCGGCATGTCACCCTGAGTGGATTGAGGTGTGTGCGTCGGCGCTGGGCTCGAGGGCGTGTTTCATTCGCCTGGAGGCCGGTCTTTTCGAGGCGCTGTCAGCGGATCGTGTTGATGGCCGGGAAGGGAGGTCTGTCGCGGTGTTTTCGTTTCGTGTCCGCGTCGCGCTTCGTTCGGTGCGCGCGGTTGCGTTGCGTGTGCGTGTGGCGGTCGCGGCAGTTGCCGGGGCGCGGTGGTTCGGCTGCCGGTGTCGGGTGGGGTTTGGCGGTGAGAAGACCCGGACAGGCGGGGCCCGTCCGGGTGAGGGGGCGGTCGCCCCGGGTCAGCCGGCGATCTCGGCGAACACCTCGGCGGCGGCGTCGAGGGTGGCCTGGATCTCGGCCTCGCCGTGCTTGATCGAGACGAAGCCGGCCTCGAAGGCCGAGGGCGCGAGATAGACGCCGCGCTCGAGCATGCCGTGGAAGAAGGCCTTGAAGTGCTCCTGGTTGCAGGCGGTCGCCTGGTCGAAGCCGGTGACCGGCTCGGCGCTGAAGAACAGGCCGAACATGGCGCCCGCCTGGTTGGTGGTGAAGGGCACCCCGGCGGCGGCGGCGCGCTCGCGCAGGCCGGCGAGCAGCTCGCTGGTGGTGGCGGTGAGACGGTCGTAGAAGCCCGGCTCGCTGATCAGCTCGAGGGTCTTGAGGCCCGCGGCCATGGCGATCGGATTACCCGAGAGGGTGCCGGCCTGGTAGACCGGGCCGACCGGGGAGACGTGCTCCATGATCTCGCGCTTGCCGCCGAAGGCGCCGACCGGCATGCCGCCGCCGATGACCTTGCCGAGGGTGGTGAGGTCGGGGGTGACGCCGAAGTGGCCCTGGGCGCCGCCGAGCGAGACGCGGAAGCCGCTCATCACCTCGTCGAAGATCAGCACCGCGCCGTGCTCGGTGCAGACCTCGCGCAGACCCTCGAGGAAGCCCGGCAGCGGCGGGATGCAGTTCATGTTGCCGGCGACCGGCTCGACGATGATGCAGGCGATCTCGGAGCCGATCTCGGCGAAGGTCTCGCGCACCGCCGCGATGTCGTTGTAGGGCAGGGTGATGGTCAGCTCGGCGAGTGCGGCGGGGACGCCGGGGGAGTTGGGCTCACCGAAGGTCAGGGCGCCGGAGCCGGCCTTGACCAGCAGCGAGTCGACGTGACCGTGGTAGCAGCCCTCGAACTTCACCACCTTGTCGCGACCGGTGTAGCCGCGTGCCAGGCGCAGCGCGCTCATCGTCGCCTCGGTGCCGGAGCTGACCATGCGCACCATCTCCATGCTCGGCACCAGCTCGCAGACGGTGTCGGCCATCTGGGTCTCGACCTCGGTCGGGGCGCCGAAGGACAGGCCCTTGCGCATCCGCTCCTCGACCGCGCCGAGCACCTCGGGGTGGGCGTGGCCGAGGATCATCGGGCCCCAGGAGCCGACATAGTCGACATAGCGCTTGCCGTCGGCGTCGTAGGCGTAGGCGCCCTCGGCGCGCTCGAAGAACACCGGGTCGCCACCGACGCCTCGGAACGCGCGCACCGGCGAGTTGACGCCGCCGGGGATGTGGCGCTGCGCGGCTTCGAAGAGTTCATGGGATCGGCTCATCAGGATGACTCCTTGGGGAACAGTGAGGTGTAGGCGCGGGCCGCGACGGCGACATCGGGCGCCGCGAAGACTCCGCTGACGACGGCGAGCATGTCCGCTCCCGCCGCGATCAGCAAACCGCCATTTTGTGGCGTGATCCCACCGATCGCAACTCGCGGCAGCGGGATCTCGCGCCGTGCGGCGTCGAGCAGTTCGGGGGTGGCGCGTACCGCCGCGGGCTTGGTCGGCGAGGCGAAGAAGCTGCCGAAGGCGACATAGCTCGCGCCCGCCGCCGCCGCCCGGCGGGCGCGCTCGAGCGCGTCGTAGCAGGAGACGCCGATGATCGCCCCCTCGCCGAGCAAGGCGCGCGCGGCGCGCGGGTCGCCGTCGTCGCGCCCGAGATGGACGCCATCGGCGTGGATGCGTGCGGCGAGCGCGAGGTCGTCGTTGATGATCAGTCGCGCGCCGCCGGCGCGGCAGCAGTCGAGCAGGGCGCGGGCCTGCTGCTCGCGCGCCCGCGCATCCGTCCCCTTGTCGCGAAACTGGATCAGCCGCGCACCGCCGGCGATGGCCTCGGCCACGCGCTCGGTGAGCGGGCGCGGGTGCGGGGCGGTGGGGGTGATGGCATAGAGCCCGTGCAACGCCTGGCTCATGGGTGCGACTGTGCGTAGAAGCGGTTGGGGGTGAGCTGGCAGCGCCCGGTGCGGAAGGCCTGATCGAGTGCGTTCCAGGTGTACTCCTGGGCCGCGGTCACCGCATCGACCATCGACTCGCCCCTGGCCAGGCGCACGGCGATGGCACTCGCCAGGGTGCAGCCGGAGCCGTGGTATTCGCCGGGGAGGCGTGGCCAGTCCCACTGGTGACGCGCGCCGCTGCGACCGTAGAGACGATTGGTGACATGCTCGGTGGTGTCGTGGGTGCCGGTGATCAACACCCAGCGCGCACCGCTGCCGAGCAGCCGTTCGGCGCATCGCGCCGGGTCCTGGAGGTCGGTGAGGGTGCGCGCCTCGGGCAGGTTGGGGGTCACCAGGGTGCTGCGTGCGATCAGGTTATGGCGCAGCTGGTTGAGCACCGCGGCGTCGGCGACACGCTGGCCGGTCCCCGAGGCGAGCACCGGGTCGAGCACCAGCGGCAGCTCGGGGTGCTCGTCGGCGAGGGTGGAGATCACGCGGACCGCGCGCGAGCTGCCGAGCAGCCCGACCTTGATCGCGCGCGGCGCGCTGTCGGCGATCAGGGTGCGGCACTGGGCCTCGAGCTGCTCGGCCGGCTGGGCGTGGATGGCGCGCACGCCGCAGGTGTCCTGGTCGGTCAGCGCGCTGATCGCGCTCACCGCGAAGCCGCCGTGCGCGGCGATCGTTTCGGCATCGGCCATGATGCCGGCGCCGCCGCTCGGGTCGTGGCCGCCGATACAGAGCACCACCGCCCGCTCAGGGCTGTCATTGATCATTCGAGATATCTCCGCGAGAGGCCCGGTGTCGATGCGCCGGGCGTGATGACGACGATTGCCCGGCGAATCTGCGCCCGGCGGCGATCAGGGGCATGATCAGCCGCCGATCGATGGTGATCGCGAGCGCGTCGCGGGCACGGTCCCGAACCCGTCGGGACGGTCGTCGACGTTGAAAACCGCGGGGTCTCCCCCGATTGTGTCTGGCAGTATTTAACCGCGCGTGCTGGCCGGGTGTCGACACCATGGCCGCTCGGTGCGCGGAGTAGCCTGAGGTCGTACACCCCGATGAAGACCTATCTCTGTATTGTCTGTGGACTGATCTACGACGAGGCCGAGGGCTGGCCCGAGGACGGCATCCCGCCCGGCACCCGCTGGGCCGATGTCCCGGCCGACTGGCGCTGCCCCGAGTGCGGCGCCGGCAAGGAGGATTTCGAGATGGTCGAGGTGTGAGGATCGCGTCCTGATCGAAGGGGTTGGATCAAGTTGGGGTCACTTGGCCGCATTCTCGGCTACACTCCTTGGCATGGAAGTCCTCACCCGCCCATCGCCCGTCTCCGAAGCGCCCTGCGGCGAGCTCGTCTCGCTGGTGCGCCGTTACTGCAGCCTGATCGAGTCATCGACCCGTGGTCGGCTGCACTGGCTGCCCGAGTTGGCGGTGCTGCTGCCCAGGCTGCATGCGCTCATCGCCCCGTTGAGCGCGGCTGGACTGGGTGCCGGTCACGTGCCGCCGGTCGATCTCGATGCCCGCTTCGAGCTCTTCTCCCATCTGCGCCGATTGCTCGCCGATCTTGACGGTTACTGGCTCGAGTTCGATCTCGCCAGTGAGGGGCGCGAGGCCATGTCCGGCAGCCTCGCCGATGACCTGACCGACATCTACTGCGAACTCAAGGCCGGACTCTGTGCCTACGACGAGGACCCGGAGTGGGCGTTGGCGGCCTGGTGCGCGGGTTATGAGCTGCACTGGTCGCGTCATCTGCTCGACGCCGAGCGTCATCTCTCCATGCTGATCGCCGACGGTCGGCTCTGAGCGGGGCCCCCGATCGCTTGAGGCCGGGCGCGCTTGCTGGATGCCCCTGAGTGCTTTTGCTATGCTCAAGAACTATTTTTCCGTTTTCTGAAGAAGAGGTTCGCCCCACATGTCCGCAGCGCTCACCGACGCGGAGCTGACCCTGACGGCACCGGCCCAGGCGAAGATGCAGGAGTTGTTCTCACAGGTCGACGCGACCGTGCAGGGGGTTCGCGTGTTCGCCTCGCCCGGCGGTTGCAGCGGCGTCAGCTTCGGCATGACCTTCACCGATGCCATCAACGACAACGATGGCGTGCTCGAGTGCGACGGCTTCAAGGTCGTGGTCGACGATGGCACGCTGGAGTATCTTCGCGGCGTCGAGATCGACTTCTCCGATGATGGCGAAGGCACCGCGACCTTCGTCTTCAACAACCTCCCCCAGGTCCAGGGCGGTGGTTGCTCCAGCTGTGGTTCCGGCAGCGGTTGCAGCTGATCCCGTCCCGGATCCGCTGGTGCCGGCCCCGCCCGGCACTCGCGAGGCCGCCTTCCGGCGGCCTTTGCGCCGAACCCGTCAGGCGAGCACCCCCCCGGGTGCGTCACCAGTCCGTCGGTCGCGCTGCCGCGATCGGCGTGACGCCGATCCCCGCGCGTTCCGTCCTCGCCCGATCATCGATGCGGCGAGGTCCGGTGTCCCCGGTCGTCGTCCTTCCCGCCGTCGGGCCGGATCGATGGCGTGGGTCACCGCCCGCTGTCCTCTATAAGGATTCTCGTCGTGCGCGGCCCCTCGCTGGTCCGTGCATGGAGGCTTGAGCATGTTTAAGGTTGGAATCGTTGGTGGTACCGGTTACACCGGTGCCGAGCTGCTGCGCATCCTGGCGCGTCACCCCGAGGTGGAGATCGCGGTCATCACCTCTCGCGGCGAGGCCGGGCTGCCGGTCGCCGAGCTCTTCCCCCATCTGCGCGGTCATGTCGACCTGTGCTTCAGCGCGCCCGATGCCGAGACCCTCGGCGGCTGCGATCTGGTGTTCTTCGCCACCCCCAACGGCACGGCGATGACGCTGGTGCCGGAGCTGTTGGCGCGCGGGACCCGGGTGGTCGATCTCGCCGCCGACTTCCGCATCAAGGACATCGCCGAGTGGGAGCGTTGGTACGGTATGTCGCACGCCTGTCCCGAGCTGGTGGCCGAGGCCGTCTACGGTCTGCCCGAGGTCAACCGCGCGGCGATCCGCGAGGCGCGTCTGGTGGCCAATCCCGGCTGCTACCCGACGGCGGTGACGCTGGGTCTGCTGCCGCTGCTCGAGGCCGGTGTGGTCGATCCGTCGTGGCTGATCGCCGACGGCAAATCGGGGGTCAGCGGCGCCGGGCGCAAGGCCAACGTCGGTCAGCTGATGGCCGAGGTCGGCGAGAGCTTCAAGGCCTATGCCGCCGGTGGTCATCGCCATGGCCCGGAGATCACCCAGAACCTGAACGCCGCCGCCGCTTCGCCGGTCAACCTCACCTTCGTGCCCCATCTGGTGCCGATGGTGCGCGGTATCGAAGCGACGCTCTATGCCCGCGAACTCGAGCCCGGCCGGGATCTCGAGGCGATCTATGCGCGCCGCTATGCCGACGAGCCCTTCGTCGACCTGATGCCGGCCGGCTCGCACCCCGAGACCCGTACCGTGCGTGGCTCCAACCTGTGCCGTATCGCCGTCACCCGTCAGGGCGACTCGGGGGTGGTCGTGGTCCAGTCGGTGATCGACAACCTGGTCAAGGGCGCGGCCGGTCAGGCGGTGCAGAACATGAACCTGATGCTCGGGCTCGACGAGTCGCTCGGGCTCGATGCCCTGGCGCTGCTGCCCTGAGCCAATGACGAGCCGTGGCGAGCGCTCGGCCCGTGGGTTCGCGCTGCTGGCGTGTCTGTTCTTCATCGCGCTCGCCTGCGGCGTCGGTTACGAACTCGGTCGCATCCCGGCGCGCACCGAGCTCGGCCCGGAGCTGGCCAGGCTCGCGGTCGAGCGCGAGACGCTGGCCCGCGAACTCGATGCGGCGCGCCAGCAGGCGCTGATCCTCGAACGCGACCGGACGATCGAGCGCGAGACGGTGCGGGTGCTGCAGTCGCGCCTGGAGGCGGCACAGGATGCGCGGCTCGAGCAGGCGCGCGAACTCTCCTATCTCAAGCGTCTGCTGCAGGCCGGTGACAAGGGGGCGGTTCGCGCACACGATCTGCGGCTGTCGGCGCAATCGCAGCCGCGTCGCTATGGCTATGACTTCCTGCTCACCCAGCTCGTCGACGGGGTGGGGCAGGTCGAGGGGCGGGTGGTGCTGGTCATCGAGGGGGTGCGCGGCGATGAGCCGGCGCGGTTGCGACTCGATGAGCTGACTGCCGAGCCGGCGACGATCGGCATGGACTTCGAACACTATCAGCACTGCTCGGGCTGGTTCATGCTGCCCGAGGGCTTCGCCCCGCAGCTGGTGGTGATCCAGATCGAGCCGGATGGCGAGCGCCTGGCTGCGACCAGCGCCTCCTTCCCCTGGCCGCTGGAGCTGATCGACTGACCCGGCGCTGGGCGCTGCCGTGTCCGGCGCGTGGTTGAACCTGCTCCCGGCGGGACGCATCTCGGCAGACATCACCATCATCACGAGGATGTCCATGTCATGAGCGCCGATGCCGCTACCGATGCCCCACTGGTCTTCACCACGTCGGCCGCCTCGAAGGTGGCGGAGCTGATCGCCGAGGAGGGCAACCCGGGGCTGATGCTGCGCGTCTATATCCAGGGCGGCGGCTGTTCCGGCTTCCAGTATGGCTTCGCCTTCGAGGAGCGTACCGAGGACGGCGACACCGAGGTCGTCACCGACGGCGTCAAGCTGCTCGTCGATCCGATGAGCATGCAATATCTGATGGGGGCCGAGATCGACTATACCGAGGGGCTGCACGGCGCCCAGTTCGTGATCCGCAACCCCAATGCCTCAACCACCTGCGGCTGCGGGTCGTCGTTCTCGGCCTGAGTGCGGTCAGCGCGGGGCGGTCGTCGTCCCGCTCTGCGGGAGTTCGGTCAGCTCGGCCTGCAGCGGCGGCAGCTCCAGCGGGATGACGCGCGCGTCGGTGTCGACCGCCTGGGGCTGGCCCTGAGGCATGTGCTCGAACCACCAGTAGGCACCATAACCAGCGCCCCCGACCACCGTGAGCAACAGCAGGATCGGGAACACGCGTGGTCCGCGTCTGCGGCGGGGGCGAAGCGGGATATCGCTCTGCCTGAATTTGTAGTCGCGCATAATATCTTTTATTTACAATGATGTAGGGCTTTATTTTCGAGTCCTAGTGTAGTCCCAAAGAACGGCTTCTCACAAGGATGGGTGCGCCCGTGCCCGGTCGGTAGCGATTGCGCTTGAGTCCCCCTGGGTGGCGTCGTAGGCTCTTCTCTTTGCGCCTCAAGGGCGCGCCACAGCTGAGAAGACACGATAACGATGGAAGCACTCGACCACGCCCTCGCGCTCATCAAGCGCGGTACCGATGAGATCCTCGTCGAGGATCTGTTGCGCAAGAAGCTCGCGCGTGGAGGGTCGCTACGCATCAAGGCCGGGTTCGATCCCACCGCGCCCGACCTGCACCTCGGCCACACCGTGCTGATCAACAAGCTGCGTCAGTTCCAGGATCTCGGCCACGAGGTGCTGTTCCTGATCGGCGACTTCACCGGCATGATCGGCGACCCCAGCGGCAAGAGCGCCACTCGCCCGCCGCTCACCCGCGAGCAGATCATGGAGAATGCCGCTACCTATCGCGAGCAGGTGTTCAAGATCCTCGACCCCGAGCGCACCCAGGTCGTCTTCAACTCGCAGTGGATGGACGAGCTCGGCGCCGCCGGCCTGATCCAGATCGCCGCGCGGCACACCGTTGCACGCATGCTCGAGCGCGATGACTTCGCCAAGCGCTACAAGGGTGGTCAGCCGATCGCCGTGCACGAGTTCCTCTATCCGCTGATCCAGGGCTATGACTCCTGCCAACTCAAGGCTGACGTCGAGCTCGGCGGTACCGATCAGAAGTTCAACCTGCTGGTGGGGCGTCAGCTCCAGGAAAGCTTCGGCCAGGAGCCGCAGGTGGCGATCACCGTACCGATCCTCGAGGGGCTCGATGGTGTGCAGAAGATGTCGAAGTCGCTCGGCAACTACATCGGCATCACCGATGCGCCGGGAGAGATGTTCGGCAAGATCATGTCGGTGTCCGACACCCTGATGTGGCGTTACTTCGTGCTGCTCAGTCGGCGTGAGATGGCCGAGATCGAGGGGTGGCAGCGCGCGGTCGAGGAGGGGGCCAATCCGCGTGACATCAAGTTCGAGCTCGCGCTCGAGCTGGTCGGGCGTTTCCATGGCCAAGAAGCGGCGCGTCGTGCCCAGGAAGAGTTCATCGCGCGCTTCCAGAAGGGAGCGATGCCCGAGGAGATCGAATCGCTGACGGTGGCTCCGCAGGACGATGATGCCCTGCCGGTCGCCAACCTGCTCAAGGAGGCCGGGCTGGTGAAGAGTACCTCCGAGGCGATCCGCATGATCGGCCAGGGCGCGGTGCGCATCGACGGCGAGCGCATCGAGGATCCGCGTCTGGCTTGTGTCTCGGGCAGTGAGCACGTCTACCAAGTGGGCAAGCGGCGCTTCGCGCGCGTGCGCGTTTCCTAAGATGGCCGGAAGGCCTATCCCGGGTCATGGAAGGCCGGGATAGGTTTTTTCAAAAAAAGTGTTGACGTTTTTCGAGAAGAGTCTAAAATG
This sequence comes from Marichromatium sp. AB32, assembly GCF_003718675.1. NCBI lineage: Bacteria > Pseudomonadati > Pseudomonadota > Gammaproteobacteria > Chromatiales > Chromatiaceae > Marichromatium > Marichromatium sp. AB32. The sequence goes on along the minus strand of NZ_RHFJ01000068.1, from coordinate 244 downwards.
CGCAGCTCGCTCAGGGCAGAGCGGCTCGGATCACCAACCGATTCGGGGTTGACCGAAAAAAAGACGGTTGACACGGAATACGGAATCCAGTTTAATAGGCGGCTCGCAACGGATCGTGAGCAACCAGCCGGAAACGGCAGCGAAAAAAGGACTTGACAGACTGACTTTTTACTTTAAAATAGTCGGTCTTCGCAGCACGAAACGCTGCAACAGATCTTTAACAAAACGTTTGGATAACTTGTGT
>NZ_RHFJ01000067.1:0-16614 GCF_003718675.1 Marichromatium sp. AB32 | reverse complement strand
CCATCTCGACGAGCTCGAGGAGCTCGGCGTCGTCGACCATGTCGGCCTTGTTCAGGTAGACGATGATGTAGGGCACGCCGACCTGACGGGAGAGCAGGATGTGCTCGCGGGTCTGGGGCATCGGGCCGTCAGCGGCCGACACCACCAGGATCGCGCCGTCCATCTGCGCCGCACCGGTGATCATGTTCTTCACGTAGTCGGCGTGGCCGGGGCAGTCGACGTGTGCGTAGTGACGCGTATCGGACTCGTACTCGACGTGCGCGGTGGCGATGGTGATACCACGCTCACGCTCTTCCGGGGCGTTGTCGATCTGGTCGTAGGCACGTGCCTCACCACCGAACTTGCGCGCCTGGTGCGTGGTGATCGCAGCCGTCAGCGTGGTCTTGCCGTGGTCGACGTGGCCGATGGTGCCAACGTTGACGTGCGGCTTGCTACGTTCGAATTTTTCTTTGGACATCCCGCTCTACCCTTAACAATCGTTACTATTTCTTGGAGACCGCTTCGGCAATGCTGGCGGGCACCTCGTTGTACTTGGAGAACTCCATGCTGTAGGTCGCACGACCCTGGGTCGCCGAGCGCAGATCGGTTGCGTAACCGAACATCTCGGACAGCGGGACCTCGGCACGGATGACCTTGCCGGAAGGCGCATCCTCCATCCCCTGAATCATGCCGCGACGGCTGTTCAGGTCGCCCATGACGTCGCCCATGTTCTCCTCGGGGGTCACCACCTCGACCTTCATGATCGGCTCGAGCAGCACCGGCTTGGCCTTGGCGGCACCTTCCTTGATGGCCATCGAGCCGGCGATCTTGAACGCCATCTCGCTCGAGTCGACCTCGTGGTAGGAACCGTCGTAAAGGGTGACCTTGACGTCGACCATGGGGAAGCCGGCGATGATGCCGTTCTTCATGGCCTCCTGGATACCTTTGTCGACCGAAGGGATGTATTCCTTCGGTACCACACCACCGACGATGGCGTTGACGAACTCGTAACCGGCACCGGCCTCCTGCGGCTCGATGCGGATGTGCACGTGACCGAACTGACCGCGACCACCGGACTGACGGGCGAACTTGGTCTCCTGCTCGACGGTGGCGCGGATGGTCTCGCGGTAGCTGACCTGAGGCGCGCCGACGTTGGCCTCGACCTTGAACTCGCGACGCATGCGGTCGACGATGATCTCCAGGTGCAGCTCACCCATGCCGGAGATGATGGTCTGACCCGACTCCTCGTCGGTGTGGACACGGAACGAAGGATCTTCCTGCGCCAGCTTCTGCAGCGCGAGACCCATCTTCTCCTGGTCGGTCTTGGTCTTGGGCTCGACCGCGACCGAGATCACCGGCTCGGGGAACTCCATGCGCTCCAGGGTGATGACCTGGTCGAGATCGCACAGGGTGTCACCGGTGGTGACGTCCTTCAGACCGACCGCCGCGGCGATGTCGCCGGCGCGGACTTCCTTGATCTCCTGGCGGTCGTTGGCGTGCATCTGCAGGATACGGCCGACACGCTCCTTCTTGCTCTTGACCGGGTTGTACACGGTGTCACCGGACTTGATGACGCCCGAGTAGACGCGGAAGAAGGTCAGGGTACCGACGAAGGGGTCGGTCGCGATCTTGAACGCCAGCGCGGCGAAGGGCGCGTCGTCGTTCGACGCGCGGGTCGCCTCGCTCTCGTCCTTGTCGTCGAGGATGCCGCGGATGGCGGGCACGTCGACCGGCGAAGGCATGTAGTCGAGCACGGCGTCGAGCATCGCCTGCACACCCTTGTTCTTGAACGCCGAGCCGCACATCATCGGCACGATCTCGTTGTTCAGGGTACGCGTGCGCAGTGCGGCCTTGATCTCGTCCTCGCTGAGCGCTTCGCCCTCGAGGTACTTATCCATCAGCTCTTCGTTGGCCTCGGCCGCAGCCTCGACCATCTTCTCGCGCCACTCGTCGCAGAGCTCGACCAGATCCTCGGGGATGTCGCGGGCCTCGTACTCCATGCCGCGGCTGGCTTCGTCCCAGTAGATCGCCTTCATGCGCACCAGATCGACGACGCCCTGGAAGTCTTCCTCGGCACCGATCGGGATCTGGATCGGCACCGGGTTGGCGCCGAGACGATCCTTCACCTGACCGACGACGCGCAGGAAGTTCGCGCCCATGCGGTCCATCTTGTTGACGAAGGCGAGACGCGGCACGCCGTACTTGTCGGCCTGGCGCCACACGGTCTCGGACTGGGGCTCGACGCCACCGACGGCACAGAACACGGCGCAGGCACCATCGAGCACACGCAGCGAACGCTCGACTTCGATGGTGAAGTCGACGTGCCCGGGGGTGTCGATGATGTTGACGCGATGCTCAGGGCGGTCACGGTCCATGCCGGACCAGAAGCAGGTGGTCGCCGCGGAGGTGATGGTGATACCACGCTCCTGCTCCTGCTCCATCCAGTCCATGGTGGCGGCACCATCATGCACCTCACCAATCTTGTGAGAGATCCCGGTGTAGAACAGGATGCGCTCTGTGGTGGTGGTCTTCCCGGCATCGATATGCGCCATGATGCCAAGGTTGCGATACCGCTCGATTGGGGTGCTACGTGCCACGACTGAATCCGCCCTGATTGATCAAAAAATGCTTTGCGAAACTACCAGCGGTAGTGCGAGAAGGCCTTGTTGGCCTCGGCCATGCGGTGCGTGTCTTCTTTCTTCTTGACCGCAGAACCACGCGACTCGGCGGCGTCCATCAGTTCACCGGCCAGACGCTGCGCCATGGACTTCTCGGAGCGCTTGCGCGCAGCATCGATCAGCCAACGCATTGCCAGCGAGTTACGACGGGTGGGACGCACCTCGACCGGCACCTGATAGGTCGCACCACCGACGCGGCGGGACTTGACCTCGACCGCGGGGCGAACATTCTCCATCGCCTGCTCGAGCAGCTCGATGGGCTCGGCGCCCTTCTTCTCGGCGATCTGGTCGAGCGCGTTGTAAATGATGCGCTCGGCGACGGACTTCTTCCCGTCTTCCATCATCATGTTGATGAACTTGGTCAACAGCTCGCTTCCGTGCTTGGGATCCGGCAGGATCTGGCGACGTGCGGCAACGCGTCTTCTCGGCATGATCTACTCCGACCTAAATTGGATACTGACTCAGCTCTTCGGGCGCTTGGCGCCGTACTTGGAACGACCCTGACGCCGCTTCTCGACACCCGAGGTATCCAGCGTGCCGCGCACGGTGTGGTAACGAACACCCGGCAAGTCCTTGACACGACCACCGCGGATCAGCACCACCGAGTGCTCCTGCAGGTTGTGGCCTTCACCACCGATGTAGGAAGCCACCTCGTAGCCGTTGGTCAGACGCACACGTGCAACCTTACGCAGTGCGGAGTTCGGCTTCTTCGGGGTGGTGGTGTACACACGGGTGCAGACACCACGACGCTGCGGACAAGCCTCGAGGGCCGGCACATTGCTCTTCGCCACGTTCCGCTTGCGGGGCTTCCGCACGAGTTGGTTGATCGTTGCCATGCAATCAGTCTCCAGGGGCGCCCTCGCGCCAAATTCAGGGAGTCAAACGACGCCTGCACGGCAGCAGGCCGCATTGCAGCCAGTACGTCCGCACGGATTCGATCGATTGACTCGGGGACCGGGCAGATTTGCCCAGACCAAGGAACCGGACCAAGAAAATAAGGCCAGCCAACCCTTTAGCTGGCTAGCTGAGACAGAGCAGTATAGGGAGTGACCCTAAACGTGTCAACCTCCCTAACTGCCCGATCTTTCTTGGAATGAAACGCCTTTCGGCATGCCGCGGATCAGTCGGCCGCGGAGGTATTGAGCGCCTTCTTCAGTGCCTCTTCCAACTCCTCCGCATCCATCTCGACCTTGCCGCCAGCGGCCTGCAGGTCGAGTTGACGCTGACGTCGGCGCTCGAGATGCGACGACAGGCCGGTGCCGGCGGGGATCAGACGACCGACGATGACGTTCTCCTTGAGGCCGGCGAGGTGGTCGACCGAACCACGCACCGCCGCTTCGGTCAGCACTCGGGTGGTCTCCTGGAAGGAGGCCGCCGAGATGAACGACTCGGTGGCGAGCGAGGCCTTGGTGATACCCAGCAGCAGCGGCTCGAAGAGCGCCGGCTGCTTGTCCTCGGCCATCATCCGCTTGTTCTCGTCGAGCACGGCGGTGTACTCCACCTGCTCGCCACGCAGCAGACGGGTGTCGCCCGGGGCGGTGATCTCGACCTTGCGCAGCATCTGGCGAACGATCACCTCGATGTGCTTGTCGTTGATCTTCACGCCCTGCAGCCGGTAGACGTCCTGGATCTCCTTGACCAGATACTCGGCCAGCGCGGTCACGCCCTTCAGACGCAGGATGTCGTGCAGCGCCAGTTCGCCGTCGGCGATCACCTCGCCACGCTCGACACGCTCGCCCTCGAACACGTTGACGTTACGCCACTTCGGGATCAGCTCCTCGACCGTCTCACCGTCATCGGTGGTGATGATCAGGCGCTGCTTGCCCTTGGTGTCCTTGCCGAAGCCGATGGTCCCGCTGGCCTCGGCGAGCAATGCCGGCTCCTTCGGCTTGCGCGCCTCGAACAGGTCGGCCACGCGCGGCAGACCACCGGTGATGTCACGCGTCTTACTCGACTCCTGCGGGATACGCGCAAGCACGTCGCCGACCCCGACCATGGCGCCGTCGTCGACGCTGACGATCGCGCCCGAGGGCAGGAAGTAGCGCGCCGGCAGGTCGGTACCCGCGATGTTGAGCTCGTTGCCCTGCTCGTCGAGCAGCTTGACCATCGGGCGCAGGTCCTTGCCGGTAGCCGGACGCTGCTTGGGATCGATGACCACGCGCGAGGTCAGACCGGTGACATCATCGGTCTGGGCCTGCACCGTCACGCCCTCGATGAAGTCGGCGAAGGCGAGCTTACCGGCCACCTCGGTGATGACCGGGTGGGTGTGCGGGTCCCAGGTCGCGACCACGTCACCGGGGTTGACCTGCTGGCCGTCGGCCACGCCCAGGGTGGCGCCATAAGGCACCTTGTAGCGCTCCTTCTCCATGCCGCGCTCGTCGACCACGGTCAGCTCGCCGGAGCGCGACACCGCCACCAGGTTGCCCGAGTGGTGCTCGACGGTCTTGATGTTGTGCAGTCGCACCGAACCGCCGTTCTTGATGTCGATGCTGTTGACCGCCGCCGCACGCGAGGCCGCACCACCGATGTGGAAGGTGCGCATGGTGAGCTGGGTACCCGGCTCACCGATCGACTGCGCCGCGATGACGCCGACGGCCTCGCCGATGTTGACCCGATGGCCACGCGCCAGGTCGCGACCATAGCACTGGGCGCAGACGCCGAGGCGCGACTCACAGGTGATCGGAGAGCGCACCCGCACCTGGTCGATGCCCTTCTCCTCGAAGCGCTCGACCCAGCGCTCGTCGAGCAGGGTACCCGCGGGGCAGACCAGCTCGTCGGTCCCCGGGCGGTAGACGTCGACCGCTGCGACACGACCGAGGATGCGCTCGCGCAACGGCTCGACCACGTCGCCGCCCTCGATGATCGGGGCCATCAGCAGGCCCTGATCGGTGCCGCAGTCCTGCTCGAGCACCACCATGTCCTGGGCGACGTCGACCAGACGACGAGTCAGGTAACCCGAGTTGGCGGTCTTCAGCGCGGTATCGGCCAGACCCTTACGCGCGCCGTGGGTCGAGATGAAGTACTGGATGACGTTCAGACCCTCGCGGAAGTTCGCGGTGATCGGGGTCTCGATGATCGAGCCGTCCGGCTTGGCCATCAGACCACGCATGCCGGCGAGCTGACGGATCTGCGCCGCCGAGCCACGTGCGCCGGAGTCGGCCATCATGAAGATCGAGTTGAACGAGTCCTGACGACGCTGCTCGGCCAGACGCTGATCGAGCGCGGCCAGGGCGCTCTTGACCCGACCCCGCACCTCGACCGAGTCGACCTGATCGAGATCGCCGAAGGCGTCGAGTTCGGCGCGCGCACCGCTGAGCAGTGCATCGAACTCGCCGACGAAGGACTTGGCATCGAGTTCACCGGACTCGAGACGAGCACCGAGTTCGGCGGCCGCACCCTGCAGCCGGTCGAACAGCCGGCGCGCGGCCAGATGCTGCTCGGCATCGTCGGCCACCAGCTCGTAGACCGCCTGGCGGTACTCACCGAGGAAGCGCAGCGCCTCATAGGCCGGGCGAGTCTCCGCGACCGAGCCACCGAGCTTGCTCATCATCGACTTGGCGACCCGGTCGTTGGTGTGCGACCAGATGTCGACGACCTTGTTGTAGCGCTCGCCGTTGGTGACCAGACCCGAGGAGTACTGGTCCTGGATCTCCTTGACCTCCTTCTCGGCGCCGGCCAGGATCTCCGTCTTCTCCTCCGGCACCTCCATGTCCTCGAGACCGATCGAGGCACCGGCGCGGGTAGCCATGCGGAAGCCCAGATACATGATCTGGTCGGCGAAGACCACGGTGTCCTTGAGACCGAGACGGCGATAGCAGACGTTGATCAGACGCGAGATCTGCTTCTTGCCCATCGGCCGATCGACCAGGTCGAAGGGCAGCCCGGTGGGGACGATGGCGAACACCAGGGCGCGGCCCAGGGTGGTCTCCTTGATCGAGGTCTGCTCGCGACGATTGCCGTCCTGGTCCTGGATCACCTCGTGGATGCGTACCCGACAGCGCGCGTGGAGGTCTGCCTGCCCGGTCTCGTAGGCGCGACGCGCCTCGTCGATGTCGGCAAACAGGCTGCCCTCGCCCTTGGCGCCGATGCGCTCACGGGTCATGTAGTAGAGCCCGAGCACCACGTCCTGCGAGGGCACGATGATCGGCTCGCCGTTGGCCGGCGAGAGGATGTTGTTCGAGGCCATCATCAACGCCCGCGCCTCGAGCTGAGCCTCGAGCGAGAGCGGCACGTGCACGGCCATCTGGTCGCCGTCGAAGTCGGCGTTGAAGGCGGTACAGACCAGCGGGTGGAGCTGGATCGCCTTACCCTCGATCAGCACCGGCTCGAAGGCCTGGATGCCGAGACGGTGCAGGGTCGGGGCGCGGTTGAGCATCACCGGGTGCTCGCGGATGACCTCCTCGAGGATGTCCCACACCTCGGGAGTGCCGCGCTCGACCATCTTCTTGGCGGCCTTGATGGTGGCGGCCAGCCCGCGCAACTGCAGCTTGCTGAAGATGAACGGCTTGAACAGCTCCAGGGCCATGCGCTTGGGCAGACCGCACTGGTGCAGCTTGAGATAGGGGCCGACGACGATGACCGAACGGCCGGAGTAGTCGACACGCTTACCGAGCAGGTTCTGGCGGAAGCGGCCCTGCTTGCCCTTGATCATGTCGGCGAGCGACTTCAGCGGGCGCTTGTTGGTGCCGGTGATGGCACGACCGCGACGACCGTTGTCGAGCAGCGCGTCGACCGACTCCTGGAGCATGCGCTTCTCGTTGCGCACGATGATGTCGGGCGCGACCAGATCGAGCAGACGCTTGAGGCGGTTGTTGCGGTTGATGACGCGACGATAGAGATCGTTGAGATCCGAGGTCGCGAAGCGGCCACCGTCGAGCGGCACCAGCGGGCGCAGCTCCGGGGGCAGCACCGGCAGCACGGTGAGGATCATCCACTCGGCACGGTTGCCCGATTCGAGCAGCGACTCGAGCAGCTTGAGACGCTTGGAGAGCTTCTTGATCTTGGTCTCGGAGTTGGTGCTCTCGATCTCCTCGCGCATCCGCCGCACTTCGGCGGCCATGTCGATGGTGCGCAGCAGCTCGTAGACGGCCTCGGCGCCCATGCGCGCGTCGAACTCGTCACCGTGCGCCTCGAGGGCGTCGAGATACTGCTCGTCGTTGAGCAGCTGGCCGCGTTCGAGATCCTGCACCAAGCCCGGATCGATGACCACGAAGGACTCGAAGTAGAGGATGCGCTCGATGTCGCGCAACGTCATGTCGAGCAGCAGGCCGATGCGCGAGGGCAGCGACTTGAGGAACCAGATGTGCGCCACCGGGCTGGCCAGATCGATGTGGCCCATGCGCTCGCGGCGCACCTTGGCCAGGGTCACCTCGACGCCACACTTCTCGCAGACCACGCCACGGTGCTTGAGGCGCTTGTACTTGCCGCAGATGCACTCGTAGTCGGTGATCGGGCCGAAGATCTTGGCGCAGAACAGCCCGTCGCGCTCCGGCTTGAAGGTGCGATAGTTGATGGTCTCGGGCTTCTTGACCTCGCCGAAGGACCAGGAACGGATCATCTCGGGGGAGGCAAGTCCGATCTTGATCGCGTCGAATTCGAGTGCCTGGCCCTGTTGCTTGATGATTTTCAGTAGATCTTTCAAGACCTTAATCTCCTGCCTGCGATAACCGGCTAAGCGCTAGCCCCACATGCGTCGCGTGCGTGGTGCGTAGGGTGCGGTGAGGCACGAACCGCACGGTCGCCAGATCATTGAAAGGACGCACCCCCCCACTCGGGGGGAATGCGTCCCGCGGCTTAATGGCTCGGTTAGTCCTGCTGCAACTCGACGTTGATCGCGAGCGAGCGGATCTCCTTGACCAGCACGTTGAACGACTCGGGCATGCCCGCCTCCATGCGATGGTCTCCGTCGACGATGTTCTTGTACATCTTGGTCCGACCGTTGACGTCGTCCGACTTCACCGTGAGCATCTCCTGCAGGGTGTAGGCGGCACCATAGGCCTCCAATGCCCAGACCTCCATCTCACCGAAGCGCTGACCACCGAACTGGGCCTTGCCGCCGAGCGGCTGCTGGGTGACCAGACTGTAGGGACCGGTGGAACGGGCGTGCATCTTGTCGTCGACCAGGTGGTTGAGCTTGATCATGTACATGTAGCCGACGGTGACCGGACGCTCGAACTGCTCACCGGAGCGACCATCGAACAGGATGGTCTGACCACTGGGCACGCCCTGCGCGGTGTTGTCACGATCGGCCAGACGCAGCATGGCCTTGATCTCGTCCTCGGTGGCGCCGTCGAACACCGGCGTGGCCAGCGGCACACCCCGGGTGAGGTTGCGGGCGAGTTCGAGGATCTCGTCATCGCTGAACTCGTCGAGCGACTCGCGCTTGCCACTGGTGTTGTAGATCTTGTCGAGCAGCTCGCGCAGCTCGGCGATCTTGGCCTGGGCCTGGAGCATCTTGCCGATCTTCACGCCGAGGCCGTTGGCGGCCCAGCCGAGATGGGTCTCGAGCACCTGACCGACGTTCATGCGCGAAGGCACGCCGAGCGGGTTGAGCACGATGTCGACCGGCTCGCCGTCGGCCGAGAACGGCATGTCCTCGACCGGCACCACCTTGGAGATGACACCCTTGTTACCGTGACGGCCGGCCATCTTGTCACCCGGCTGGATGCGCCGCTTCACCGCCACGTAGACCTTGACCATCTTGAGCACACCGGGGGCGAGGTCGTCGCCGCTGGCGATCTTGCGCTTCTTGGTCTCGTAGCGCTCGCGGAACTCGTCGCGCTGCTGCTTGACCTGGGCGGCGACCGCCTCGAGCTGGGTGGCGATGTCCTCGTCCTGCATGCGGATCTCGAACCAGAGATCACGCGAGCCACGCGACACCAGATCCTGCAGGTAGTCGCTGGTGATCTCGGCGCCAGGACGCAGACCGCCGGGGCCACCGTCGGCGACCTTGCCGACGAGCATGCGCTCGACACGGTGGAAGGTGTCGTTCTCCATGATCCGCTGCTGGTCGGCGAAGTCCTTGCGCACGCGGTCGAGTTCCATCTCCTCGATCTGCTGGGCACGCTTGTCCTTCTCCACCCCGTCGCGGGTGAACACCTGGACGTCGACCACGGTGCCGTTCATGCCCGAGGGCAGACGCAGCGAGGTGTCCTTCACGTCCGAAGCCTTCTCGCCGAAGATCGCGCGCAGCAGCTTCTCCTCGGGGGTGAGCTGGGTCTCGCCCTTGGGCGTGACCTTGCCGACCAGGATGTCGCCGTCGCGCACCTCGGCGCCGACATAGACGATGCCCGACTCGTCGAGCTTGGAGAGCGCCGCCTCACCGACATTGGGGATATCGCTGGTGATCTCCTCCGGGCCGAGCTTGGTATCGCGCGCCAGACAGGAGAGCTCCTCGATGTGGATGCTGGTGAAGCGATCCTCCTGCACCACCCGCTCGGAGATGAGGATGGAGTCCTCGAAGTTGTAGCCGTTCCAGGGCATGAAGGCCACGCGCAGGTTCTGACCGAGGGCGAGCTCGCCCATGTCGGTCGAGGGCCCGTCGGCGAGCACGTCGCCACGCGTCACCACATCGTTCGGACGTACCAGCGGACGCTGGTTGATGCAGGTGTTCTGGTTGGAACGGGTGTACTTGGTGAGGTTGTAGATGTCGACACCAGGCACGCCGGGCACGGCCTCGTCGTCGTTGACCCGCACCACGATGCGCGCGGCGTCGACCGACTCGATCACACCGCCGCGACGCGCCACCACACAGACCCCGGAGTCCTTGGCCACCACACGCTCGATGCCGGTGCCGACCAGCGGCTTCTCGGCACGCAGCGTCGGCACCGCCTGACGCTGCATGTTCGAGCCCATGAGCGCACGGTTGGCGTCGTCGTGCTCGAGGAAGGGGATCAGCGACGCGGCCACCGACACCACCTGACGCGGCGAGACGTCCATGTAGTTCACCTCTTCGGGTGCCTTCATGGTGAACTCGTTGGCGTGACGGCAGGAGACCAGGGCATCGGTCAGGCGACTCTCTTCATCGAGCGCGGCGTTGGCCTGGGCGATGACGTAGTTGCCCTCCTCGATCGCCGAGAGATAGTGGATCTCGTCGGTGACGCGGCCGTCCTCGACCCGCCGATAGGGGGTCTCGAGGAAGCCGTAGGCGTTGGTGCGGGCATAGACCGCGAGCGAGTTGATCAGACCGATGTTCGGGCCTTCAGGGGTCTCGATCGGGCAGACGCGACCATAGTGGGTCGGGTGCACGTCGCGCACCTCGAAGCCGGCACGCTCGCGGGCCAGACCGCCCGGACCGAGCGCCGAGACACGACGCTTGTGGGTGACCTCGGAGAGCGGGTTGTTCTGGTCCATGAACTGCGAGAGCTGACTGGAGCCGAAGAACTCCTTGATCGCCGCCGAGACCGGCTTGGCGTTGATCAGCTCCTGCGGCATCAGCCCCTCGGACTCGGCCAGCGAGAGACGCTCCTTGACCGCGCGCTCGACACGCACCAGACCGACGCGGAACTGGTTCTCGGCCATCTCGCCGACGCAGCGGATACGACGGTTGCCGAGATGGTCGATGTCGTCGACCGCACCGCGACCGTTGCGCAGTTCGACCAGCACCCGGAGCGCGTCGATGATGTCGGAGCTGTCGCCGTACTTGGCCAGCAGATCCTGGGAGAAGGCATCGGTGCGATCACGGAAGTAATGACCGTCGTAGACCACGCCCGGGCCTTCCTCGTTCTCGCGACCGAGGCGGCGATTGAACTTCATCCGGCCAACGGCCGAGAGGTCGTAGCGATCCGGGGTGAAGAACAGGTTGTGGAACAGGTTCTGGGCGGCCTCCTTGGTCGGCGGCTCGCCCGGGCGCATCATCCGGTAGATCTCGATCTGGGCGTCGAGATCACTGGTGGTGTTGTCGATGCGCAGGGTCTCGGAGATGTAGGGCCCCTGGTCGAGATCGTTGACGAACAGGGTCTCGATGCGCTCGATGCCCTTCTCGAACAGGGTCTGCAGCATCTCCGGGGTAATGATGCTGTTGGCCTCGGCCAGCACCTCACCGGTGTCGGTATCGATCTGGTCACGCGCAAGGATGCGCCCGAGCAGGAAGTCGATCGGCACCTCCAGCTGCTCGACGCCGGCCTTCTGCAGCTCGCGGATGTGGCGCGCGGTGACGCGGCGACCGGACTCGACCAGCACCTCGTCGCCGATCTTGACGTCGAAGCTCACGGTCTCGCCGCGCAGCCGCTCGGGGACCAGATCGAAGGAGATCTGGCGCTTGGCGAGATGGAAGGTATCGGTCTCGAAGAACCGCTCGAGGATCTCCTCGACGGTGTAACCGAGCGCGCGCAGCAGCACCGTCGCCGGCAGCTTGCGGCGACGGTCGATACGCACGAAGACGTTGTCCTTGGGATCGAACTCGAAGTCGAGCCAGGAGCCACGATAGGGGATGACGCGCGCGGAGAACAGCAGCTTGCCCGAGGAGTGGGTCTTGCCCTTGTCGTGGTCGAAGAAGACACCGGGCGAACGGTGCAGCTGCGAGACGATGACACGCTCGGTGCCATTGATGATGAAGGTGCCGGTCTCGGTCATGAGCGGCAGCTCGCCCATGTAGACCTCTTGCTCGCGAACGTCCTTGACGACCTTGGAGCCCGCCGGGGCATCCTTGTCGTAGATTACCAGACGCAGCAGTACGCGCAGCGGCGCGGCGAAGGTGGCGCCGCGCAGATGGCACTCACGCTCATCGAAGACCGGCTCGCCGAGCCGATACTTCACATATTCGAGGACGGCATTGCCGGAATAGCTCTCGATCGGGAAAACGGACTTGAAGGCGGCGTGCAATCCGACGTCCCGCCGCCCCCGCTCGGAGGTATCGGCCTGCAGGAACTCGCGATAGGAGTTGATCTGTGTGGCCAGCAGGAACGGCACGTCCAGGATGCTGGGACGCTTGCCGAAGTCTTTGCGGATGCGCTTTTTTTCGGTGAACGAATAGGCCATTATGCCTTCCCTCGAGGTGCTTACTATGGTCCCTAACGGGGCATGGACTCTGGTGCAGGTTGCGGTCGGCGAGGATCAGCCGCGCAGCCGATCGGGGATCTAGCGCCAACCTCGGCGTCGGAGCCTCGATGCGAGACGCCGCGGGGTTGTTCGGCCCCAACGGGAAAAGGCCGGCGGCTCGTCGCCGCCAGCCCGAACGCTCCGCCGAAGACGTGGCGAGGCAATGCGCCCTTACTTGATTTCGACGCTTGCGCCAGCCTCTTCGAGCTGCTTCTTGGCCTCTTCGGCCTCGTCCTTCGAAACGCCTTCCTTCAGGGTGGTCGGAGCGCCTTCGACGGCCTCCTTCGCTTCCTTCAGGCCAAGACCGGTGAGGCCGCGGACAGCCTTGATGACGGCAACCTTGTTGGAGCCGAACGAGGCGAGCACGACGTCGAACTCGGTCTTCTCTTCAGCGGCGGCAGCATCGCCACCAGCGGCGGCCGGAGCAGCGGCAACGGCGGCAGCGGCGGTCACGCCGAACTTCTCTTCCATCGCTTCGATCAGCTCCACGACCTCGAGCACGGTCATGTTGCCAATCGCTTCGAGGATCTCGTCTTTCGAAACGGCCATGGGGATCTCCTAGGGATGAATACTGTTGATCGAACTGGTTCGGGATCGGAAGCGCCTATCAGGCGGCTTCCTTGGCATCGCGAATCGCGGCAACGGTGCGCACGAGCTTGCCCGGCACCTCGTTGATGGTCGCTGCGAGCTTCTGCACCGGAGCCTTCATGGTAGCCATGAGCATGCTGACGGCCTGATCGTAGGTCGGCATCTTCGCGAGATTACCGAGCTCCGAGGCAGGCAGCAGCTTGCCGCCCAGGGCGATGAGACGCACCTGGAACTTGTCATGGTCCTTGGCGAAGGCCTCGGCGACACGTGCGGCCGAGCCCGGATCTTCCTGCGAGAATGCAAGGATCAGCGGGCCGGTGAGACCCTCCTGCATGCACGCGAAGTCCGTGCCTTCCAGCGCGCGACGCGCCAGGGTATTCTTGACCACGCGAACATAGACGCCGGCCTTGCGTGCTTCCACGCGCAGCTGGGTCAGCTGATCGACGGTCAAGCCCCGGTACTCGGCACCGATGGCCGAGTAAGCGCTCTTGGCGACTTCCGCGACTTCGGCGACGATCGCTTCTTTCTGGGCGAAATTCAGCGCCACTTCGTCACCTCCTGACTATATAAACCCCGGTTCATCCGGGGCGCATGCCATGGATGTGCATCCTGCGACTCCACGACATACAGAGAGCGTGCACCGTCATCAGTCATTGACTTGATTCTGGAGCACCGTCTGCGCAGGCGGGACACCCCCATTGAGTCATCCATGCGCACACTCCGATGCGCCGAGGAAGACACCTGCGGTCTTTGACGGTCCCCGACCGTGAGATCGGGGCCCCAAAGATGTTCGAACCACGAAGGCGTTGCCTTCGCGCCCCGGGCGCCAGGCCCGGGGACGTCGCACTCAGATCAGGCCCGAGTGGTCGACGGTCAGGCCCGGCCCCATGGTGGTGGAGACCGTCACCTGCTGCATGTAGACGCCCTTGGCGCTTGCCGGCTTGGCCTTGACCAGGTTGGTCAACAGCGCCTCGAGGTTCTCGCGCAGCTGCGCCGGCTCGAAGTCGGCCTTGCCGATCGGGCAGTGGATGATGCCCGCCTTGTCGGTGCGATAGCGCACCTGACCGGCCTTGGCATTGCGCACGGCCTCGGCGACGTCGGCGGTCACGGTGCCGACCTTCGGGTTCGGCATCAGGCCGCGGGGGCCGAGCACCTTACCGAGCTGGCCGACGATGCGCATCGCATCCGGGGAGGCGATGACCACGTCGAAGTCCAGGTTGCCGGCCTTGACCTCTTCGGCCAGATCCTCGAAACCGACCTTGTCGGCACCGGCTTCCTTGGCGGCCTCGGCGTTGGCGCCCTGGGTGAACACGGCCACACGCACGGTCTTGCCGGTGCCGTTGGGCAGCACGGTGGAACCACGCACGACCTGATCCGACTTACGCGGATCGACACCGAGATTGACGGCAACGTCGACGCTCTCGGAGAACTTCACCTGGGAGAGTTCCTTGAGCAGCTCGAAGGCCTCTTCGGGCGCATAGAGCTTGCCTGCCTCGACCCGCTCACGGATCGCGCGCATACGCTTGGTCAGCTTGGCCATCAGTTCACCCCCTCGACGTCGAGACCCATGGCGCGGGCGCTACCGGCGATGGTGCGCACGGCGGCGTCCATGTCGGCGGCGGTCAGGTCCGCCATCTTGGTGGTCGCGATCTGCTCGAGCTGCTCGCGGGTCACCACGCCGACCTTGGCGGTGTTGGGCGTCGCGCTGCCCTTGCTGATGCCAGCTGCCTTCTTCAGCAGGATGGCCGCAGGCGGCGTCTTGGTGATGAAGGTGAAGCTGCGATCGGAGTAAACGGTGATGACCACCGGGATCGGCAGACCCTTCTCGACGTCCTGCGTCTTGGCGTTGAACGCCTTGCAGAACTCCATGATGTTGACGCCGTGCTGACCGAGTGCCGGGCCGACTGGCGGGCTCGGGTTGGCCTCACCGGCCTTGACCTGCAGCTTGATGTAGGCTGTGATCTTTTTTGCCACAATGATTCTCCAAATGGGTGCAAGCGCCAGGGGTTATGAGACCTTGGCTCCCCATGTCAGACCCCCGGGCGGGGGCTTGTACGAAGGTCGTCACCAATGCAGCAACGACCGGGATGCGCCGCATCGCCGGAGATGACGATGCGGGATGCGATCAACCCTTTTCGACTTGAGAGAACTCGAGATCGACTGGAGTGGCGCGACCGAAGATCAGCACCGAGACCTTGACCCGGCTCTTTTCGTAATCGACATCCTCGACCACACCGTTGAAGTCGGTGAATGGTCCATCGATCACGCGCACGACCTCTCCCGGCTCGTAGATCACCTTCGGACGCGGCTTCTCGCCGCCTTCCTCAAGGCGTTGCAGGATGGCCTGGGCCTGGGATTCGGGAATGGGTGCAGGACGATCACCGGTTCCACCGATGAAGCCCATGACCTTGGGAACGCTCTTGACGAGGTGCCAGGTCTCGTCGGTCAACTCCATGTTGACCAGGACGTAACCCGGGAAGAACTTACGCTCACTCTTGCGCTGCTGACCGCCGCGCACCTCGACGACCTCTTCGGTCGGGACCAGGATCATCCCGAACAGGTCCTCGAGACCGGCACGCTTGATGCGATCCTCAAGAGAACGCTTGACTTGCCCCTCGAACCCCGAGTAAGCGTGGATGACGTACCACCGCTGTGCCATCTTCAGCCCCCTTGACCGGTCAGGAAACGCAGGATTCCCATCAGCATCATATCGAACAGCCAGAGGACGATACCGACGATCAGGACCATGACGATGACCACCAGCGTGGTCTGAATGGTTTCCTGCCGCGAAGGCCAGACGACCTTGCGGACCTCCATGCGCGCATCACCTGCGAACTGCCACAGGGTACGACCACGCTCGGTCTTGAAGACTGCGAACGCCGCGACACCCGAGATGATCAGCAGACCGACGACCGCCAACAGGGTCGAGAGGGGCTTGAGGAGGTAGAAGGCAACGATACCGCCGACCAACAAAAAAGCAGCGGCGACCAGCTTGAGTGTATCCAAGCTGGCGCCACGGGCTTCTGCGCGTGAATTCATGGATTCGCGTGTCGCCTAAGCGATGAGTTGTATGGCAGGCCAGGAGGGACTCGAACCCCCAACCTGCGGTTTTGGAGACCGCTGCTCTGCCAATTGAGCTACTGGCCTAGAAACTAGGTTTTCCGAGTCACGCACCCTCCGGGTGCGTGACCGGAGATCAAGCAATTACTCGATGATCTTGGAGACCACGCCGGCGCCGACGGTACGACCACCCTCGCGAACAGCGAAGCGCAGGCCCTCTTCCATCGCGATCGGCGCGATCAGCTGGACGGTCATCTTGACGTTGTCGCCA